>JAJBTP010000055.1 GCA_020860805.1 Tannerellaceae bacterium
CTATAAATCAAATAAGGATTTTCCGTAAAGCATATATATGATATCCTTTACGGCAAAGCAGGGAAGACAGTTTTATGGTTAAACAATATGAATTAAATTGTAATACTTTACATAACTCCTGCTCACCTTTCAACCGCGAATCATGCAGTAAACGGGTAATACTTTGAAATATTCTTATATTCTGGTTTTGTTGGAAATTCTGAACATTCCGGCGGGGAGCCAGAAAGTTAGATGATTTTAAATCCCTGCTTAATCTCTCAAGTGATTGTTCTGCATTAGAAGGATTTGCTTTCATCAGACTCTCTTTTTCATATGTAACCTTCCTGACATTCTCCGGTTCCGATGAGTTACCGAACAATGACAAAACAAAGACAGTCAGTATGAGTACAATAAGATTCCTCATACTACAAAGTTAATCATGTTTTGTTTTCAAACAATAAAGAACAGTTTTTTTGTTTTAATTTTGTACTCAGAATCAGTAATAAACAGATGAATCAGCAAAAAAATCATATATGTGCTTGGATAGAGGCAGCCCGGCCTAAAACGTTACCGGCTTCTGTCAGTCCTGTTCTGGTAGGTTGTTCAATCACTTTCCGGGATAATTCATTTCATTGGCTTCCGGCTTTGTTATGTTTGTTGGTTGCAGTACTGGCACAAATAGCCAGTAATTTTGCTAATGATTACTTCGATTTTAAAAAAGGTGCTGATACGGAAGAACGCTTAGGACCTGAACGTGCTGTAGCTTCCGGATGGATAACGCCAGCTTCTATGCTTACAGGTACTTTTATCGCCCTTGGGTTAGCTTGTATGTGTGGGTTGATTTTGGTTGGGATGACCCGTTGGGAATTATTATTAGTCGGGGTTTTTATTGCTATAGGTGTACTGGCTTACTCTGCCGGTCCTTATCCGCTGGCTTATATTGGCCTGGGAGATGTTTGTGTGCTGTTATTTTATGGAATTATTCCGGTTTGTTTTACTTATTATGTACAGGCACTATCTTTTAGTTGGCTATCATTGATACTATCCGTCTCCCTGGGATTACTCTCTGTTAATATTTTAGTTGTAAATAATTACAGGGATTATGAACAGGATAAAGCAGCAGCAAAACGAACTTCTATCGTTATTTTCGGCCGTAAGTTCGGAAAGATGTTATATCTGATAAATGGGATAGCCGCTTTCCTTTTAATTTTGCCTTCTCTTATTTCAACCTCTTATTGGCTAATCTTTTTATTTGCTGTTTTCTTTGCTCTTTTCATGGGTACCTGGCATCAATTATCTGCATTCGAAGGAAAAGCTCTGAATAAAACATTAGGTGCAACAGCCCGGAACGTGTTTTTCTTTGCGTTATTACTCATTCTTTTAGTGATAGCATAATCATTAAAAGTCTTAACGGGGTGCCCTTCTGTATAGATAAATGCCGATAAAAGTAAAGATTACATTCGGTATCCATGCTGCAGTAAATGCACTCACATACCCGTTTACTGCAAAAGTTGAGGTAACAGTAGTAAACAGGATATAAGAAAAACTTAATGCAAGTCCGATACCAATATTTAATCCCATACCTCCTTTTATTTTCCGTGAAGATAGAGAGACTCCGATAATCATTAAGAGAAAAGAGGACATAATAGCAGCAAAGCGCTTATGATATTCAATCTGGAATGTTTGAATATTACCGATACCCCTTTGTTTTTGCCGGTTGATATACGTGGCCAGTTCCGGTGTTGTCATTGTTTCACAATCATTGACCGAAATCAGGAAGTCTGAAGGAATGATCGTTAAAGTAGTGTCTTTGCGTGAGCCCTGTGATATATACTCATGCATCCCATCAAAATCCCTGATAATATAATCTATTACCGTCCATTGATAGGCCGAGTCATATTTGATAGAATTAGCTGTTAAACGTGAAACTAACTGTTTATCTTCAAAATGTTCCAGTGAAAAACGGTAGCCCATATTGGAACGGTCAATATACCGGTCAAAATACGCGATGACACCGGGTTCAATTTCAATCTGAAAGTTATTGACCGACTCCACTTTTTTATTTTTAATATATTGATTCTGAAACTCAATCCGTGTTTTGTTGGCCGGAGGAATAATATAAGATGCTAATATGAAAGAACTACCGGATATAATAGCTGCAGATATCATATAAGGAAGCATTAATCGGCGAAAACTCATTCCACTGGCCAGCATAGCTATAATCTCGGTATTATCAGCTAATTTGGAAGTGAAAAAGATAACGGCAATAAATGTAAACAAAGGACTGAATAAATTCCCGAAGTAGGGAACAAAGTTAAAATAATAGTCTACAATAATTGCTTTAAGAGGTACTTCAGGTTGAAGAAACCGGTCAATTTTTTCATTTATATCAAATACGACTGAAATAGTAAGAATCAGGGTAATAGCAAAAAAATAAGTTCCAAGGAACTGTTTGATAATATACCAGTCGAGTCTTTTTAGATTAAATTTCATTCTTTTTTCTACTCCTTATAATCGGTTCGATAATTGCTGTACCATGCCCCTTTTCCAGATAGAGAAATCTCCTGCAAGAATATGTTTGCGTGCCTCTCTTACCAACCAGAGATAAAATCCAAGATTATGAATCGAAGCAATTTGCAGGGCTAATATTTCGTCTGCTTTAATTAAATGGTGCAGGTAGGCCCTGGTGTATTGAGTATCAACAGCTGTATATCCATCCGGATCCACCGGAGAGAAGTCATCAGCCCATTTTTTATTTTTAATATTAATCGTACCAAAATGGGTAAAAAGCTGTCCGTTTCTGCCGTTTCGTGTAGGCATAATACAGTCAAACATATCCACACCTCTTTCTATGGCTTCCAGAATATTGACAGGAGTACCTACACCCATCAGGTAGCGGGGCTTATCTTTAGGGAGGATTTCGTTGACAACTTCTATCATTTCATACATCTTTTCAGTCGGTTCACCCACAGCGAGACCACCGATAGCATTTCCGTCAGCCTCTTTTTCGGCGATGTATTCAGCCGCTTTTTTTCGTAAATCAGGATAAACACATCCCTGTACAATCGGAAAAAGACTCTGTTGGTAACCATATTTGGGCTCGGTTTCGTTAAACTGTTTAAAACAACGATCCAGCCAACGCTCCGTCAATCCCAATGATTTTTTTGCATATTCATAATCAGCATCTCCCGGGCAACATTCATCGAAAGCCATGATAATATCAGCCCCGATACTTCGCTGAATATCCATTACATTTTCCGGCGTAAACAAATGCTTTGAGCCATCAATATGAGATCGGAAAGTAGCTCCTTCCTCATGTAGCTTACGATTGTCTGAAAGCGAAAATACCTGGAAACCACCACTGTCTGTCAGAATTGCCCTGTCCCAGCCATTGAATTTATGTAATCCGCCGGCCTGCTCTAATATAGCAGTACCCGGGCGTAAATACAAATGATAGGTATTACCCAGGATAATAGGAGCATTAATATCCTCTTTCAGTTCCTGCATATGCACAGCTTTCACTGTTCCTTGTGTACCTACAGGCATAAAGATAGGGGTTTCAATGATTCCGTGATCAGTTGTTATAACGCCGGCTCTCGCGTTGGAATGTATGTCGTTATTTTGAACTTCAAATGTCATGCTGTCAAATTTACAGCAAAGATACTACTTTTCTATCAGAATCCGAAGTCATCAATCTGTATGTCCAAAACCTCGTCTTCATCAGGTTTATTGACAAACTGATGAACCTCATTTGCCTTTACAATAATAGCTCTGTCCGGCCGTACAGGGCAAATGGATTCACAACCTCCGCAGCCAATACATAGATCCGGTATAACTTCCGGAATAGTTAAGGTTCCTTTATAAGGTACCATATGTACAGCTTGCGTCGGGCAGTGTTCTGAACAGGCACCACAATCTGTATTATCCGTATTAACAATGCACCGGTCAATATAAAAATTGGCGATACCAATCTGGGTAGTAACTTTCTCTTCAACAGTAAGGGGTTTGATAGCATGGGTGGGACAAACTTCCGAACAAATGGTACATTCATAGTTGCAATAACTATCATTGTATGAAACATGAGGACGGAGTAAGTATCCCAGGCCAAACTGTAAGCCGGCTGGCCGTAATATCTGACTTGGACATTCAGCTACACAAAGGTGGCAACCAGTACATTTATCTTTAAATCGTTCCAGATTCAGCGACCCCGGTGGAGTAATGGGTTGTTTTTTCTCACCTTTACCCGTATTATTCTGCGCCAGCGCCGAAACAACCGGAAGCGTAGCAGCCACAGTTACACCGGTTGCCAGGAATGAACGGCGGTTATAACCCATTGCTTTTTTCATTTCAGAAGCAGAAGATTGCTCAGTTGAATTTTCTTTTTTGCATAATGGATTGATACCATAATGTAACGACTTCTTGTTGCAGGTAAAAATACAGTTAAAACAATCTACACAGCGTGAAGTATCAACCCGTAGGTTTTTACTATCAATAGCCTCTGCTTTACAGGCACGTTCACAGTTTCCACAGCTATTACATACTTTTTTATCAAAAGATATCGTAAAAAGAGAATAGCGGGAAATCAGGCTGAGAAAAGCTCCTACAGGACATAAGGTATTACAAAACAACCGCCCCCTGAAAACAACCATCAGACTGAAAGTTAAGAGTGCTATACTACCGGAAACCAATCCGGCAATAGTAACTGTTTTTATAGTTACATGATATAGCGTATAATTATCCATTTTAAAGAGCAAATCCGCTATAACATTGTTTATTCCTATATAAACCGGACGAAACAGATTGGCTGCAATACGTCCGAAATTACTATAGGGATCTAACCATACCAATAGTTCTGTTATGCCGACACATGCCAGTAAAACAGTGACACCAAAAAGTGAATATCGTAATATATTCATTGGCCTGGTATAATGAAAACGGCGTGTACCTTTTTTCTTTTTCTTTCCTATGCAGAATATGCGATTAATAATATCCTGTAAGACACCAGCCGGGCAAATCACTGAACAGTAAATACGTCCAAGGATACAAGCTAGTAAAATCTGAAAGATAAGTAGCCCTGTAAAACCACCTAATACAGCCGGTACAAGTTGCAGATGGAAAAGAGAATGAACACTATTAGGTATTAATCCTGCAAAATCAATAAAATAAAGAAAGATAGGTATGAAAAATAGGGCTGCGAGTAATACCCGCACCCATTTCAGATAATTCATTTGTTTCATTCGGGTTTATAATCGAATACGTTGAATGTTTAATTTTTGAAGGTCAGTAGTTCCCAGCTTCATGCTTTCCCCAAGGCCAATGTGACCTACGGCTTCCATATCCAGTTTCTTTACCTGGTTGAAAAGACCCAGGGCTGCTGTGTCAATGGCTACAATATTAGGTGAAACAATGATAGATTTCAGTGTTGCTACATCGGCTGCACTTTTACCCTGTGGACCATTTTGGTGCATCATACGGTAAGCATCTACAATATTCAGTACCGGTTTTTTCTGCCAGGTACAGATATCAGCAATACATTGTTGCAAATCATTCTGATGGAAGAAGCGACGATCCCACACAATACCCATATAGTTTTTCATAGCGCAGGAAAGTTTGGCTCCTCCATGATTTTTCAAGATAGGAACGTTAATCCATGCATCTGCTTCCAGTATGGCTTCGTGGATTTTAGCGCTTTTAATTTTTACTCCGTTGGGAATGGCTACTTCTTTGTAATATCTTTCCTCGTTTCCCGGAACAACTAAAGCACCTGCTTCTTTAGCAGCCGCTTCGATACCACTGGATGTATAACATTTACGCCACTCATCACAGGTATGGTCAAATACGGTTACTTTAGAGGTACCGGCATCCAGACATTTTTTGATAAGGGCTTTAATTAGTTCGGGGTTTGTATTACCAGCCAGTTCAGGGGTACGGTCCCAACCGATATTTGGCTTAATCACTACTTTCTGTCCCTTTTTGATGTAGTTTCCAATACCACCTAATGTTTCTAATGCCTTATCTAACAGAGCAGCCGGTTCACCACCCATTACAGCCACCATATCCGGCACTGCTTCCACCGTCATTGTATTACTGCTTAAAGCAGCCTGCAAGCCTTCGAAATTTAATGTAAGCGCTGCGCCAGCAATTGCACTGGTCTTTAAAAAATCACGACGTTTCATTCACTATACTGGTTTAGAAAATATTTATATACTCAACAAAGATAAAAAAAACTGAAACGTCTATACTTTGTTAATCTTTTTTATTAAATGACTATCAGCTTGTTGTAGAGCGGAATTGCAGAATGTAATTGGAACATTCTGAGATTTTTATTGCAGTACGGTGCAACAAAACAGGGTGCTTATTCGTCTTTATAACAGATAACCCTGAAATAAGAGTGGCGTGAAGCCAATTAAATTTATTACTTGTATGATGAAAAGAGTAAAGAGTATCATTTTGGTATGGATCTGTTTATGTATATGGGGTTCTGTTTCCTGTACGAAAGAAGAAATGGAACCTTTCAATGATGACCGTTTGGTAGGAGCCTGGAAATTAGGAACAGTCATTTGCCATGTAAATGCTTCCGATGAATATCTGGCTACTATATTACAACAAAAATAATAGCAGATAATCTGCTGGTAAACTATACATTTGCAGATACAATACAGTTTGATGAAAAAGGTTTTTTTATGGAAACCGGATACATCTTGAGGGAAGAAGTTTTTGAATCGTTGTTTGAATTTTTACCAAAATACGAATTACAAAGTAATAAAACCCTGAGAATAGCCCCGGTTTATTATTCCAGTGCCTGGGAAGGAAGAAGTGCTGTTTATGAGATTGATTCGGATCTCCTGATGCTACAAATCGAACTGCAACCTGAAAATTGTTTGTAGCTTAAAGAATATCTGTTTGATGAGGGTCATAATACACAAAATCTGACGCTGGAAGATGTTTGTTATACTCAAATATACAGAAAAATAAAAAACTTTCCGTACGATCAGGAAGAATAAAATTACAGAGAACTTACTTTTATTTGTAAAACCGGTTTTTTACAGCCAGCGCTTTTTGCAAATCGTTTGCATTCAAAGCCCCTCTTTTCATTGGGTTCAGTTGACTATCTGTAATTTCAAGTGTTCCGTAATGATTGGTTGTGACGATCAAATCTTCATATAGAAAACCATAGTTTATACAGTCACCTACCAAATGTGGATAACGGCTGGTATCACTATACAGATGATGTCCTGTGGTATAATCGGATGCCGGATTCTATACTCCCAGAAACATATTCATAACCGTTGGCGTTACATCGTAATGGGTGGTCATGTGAGAGAACTTCTTACCCTCTTCTTCCATACCCGGATAGCGTAGAAGGAATGGTACCTGTATCTGCCATTTTGTAAAATTTCCCCCATGTCCCCAATAATTTCTTTATTCTCATTAAATTCCTGTCCGTGGTCGCCTGTAATTATGATTACACTGTTCTCCAACATCCCTTTTTCTTCTAAAGCAGAAAATACCTCCCCAATCAGTGAATCAATATGATGGACACAATTCCTGTATAAATTAAAAAAGGCGTAGGATCCATTTTATTATGCAGGGAAAGATATTCAGGGGTATCCCAGGATGGCTGGAACTTCTGATATTCTTTGGGAATATTAATAGCATGTAGCAAATCATAAAATAGTAACCCGAAAAATGGTTTATCGCTGGTATAGGTATCAATATATTCCCGGAATTTTTCAGTAATATAATTATCCCGTTCAAAAGAATCCTTGCCTTCGGAGGTTGTCATAATATCCGGAACTCTTCTGTATATCATTTCATGGAAAGGTGGAGCTTTAAAAGTTGCGCTGGGAAATGTCTGGATATTGTAATCCAGATCAATAAACCGGTCAATGATAACGGGCGATATTCTGGAGATACTAAACTCTTTTTCATAGGTGAAAGGAAGTCCGAAATATAATCCGAAAAGACTTCCCTGAGTACCATAACTGGAACTATAATGCTTTTCAAATATATGTGCTTTTTTAGAAAAAGCATATATATTAGGGCATGTTATTTCATCGAAAGAAGAAGGATTCCATGAATCCAGTAATATGTAAATGATATTATATCTGGGTACTTGGTTGTTGTCTGCAACCAGTAGCGTAATAGGATATTGAATGTCGGACGAGAAAACATTGTACGTCATATTATCCACATTCTCTCTTTTGGCAATTCCCAGATTGAAAAGCAAGGAATTTGCTGTAAGCGGAAAAAGTAGGGCATCGCCAGTGCACTTTTACGGATACCAGAGTGTTGTACCGCAGCAGCAGTAGCATGTCCCAGATGAGAATACACTACACAGATGAAAAGTCCAGAAAAAGTCCAGACCATTCGCTTTCTTGTGAATTTTGTGTGGATGTTTTTACTAATCCACTGAGCGATTAGAAAAGGAAAAACAGCAGCCAGTAAAATCAAAGCAATAAATTTCAAATAGACAGCCCCCCCACCGATTTCGAATACTTCACTGCCTCCTTCGAATGCCAGACTAAAAACAATACCATTCAGGTGAAATTTGTAAAAACTATATACATATGTATTTAGTATCAGTAATACCTGTGTGATTACTAAAAAAGTTAAAAATATACCTGTGGCGATTTTATGATTTTTGAACAGAACAGCAAAAGGAACAAATCCTATCAGGAAAATGATTAAGCCTAACACGAATGCATGTCCCAAAGCAGATGGTATATAATAGATCCAGGTTAGTAAATCCATATCCAGCGCAGTCCCGGAACGTATTACATTCAATAAAAAGTCAATAAAAAATACAACTACAGCACAAAGGAAAATAACGAATCCGTATTTTCCTTTTTCTAATTTGCGGCTATCAGTTCTTAGCATATGTGTTCTATCCAAATGATTAAAGAGGGTGTCAGGGCGCAAAGATACAAATTAATCCTATAGAAACAGACTAATTTTTTCCTGTTTGGGAACAACCAAATCTTTTGTATTTACTCTTTCCTTATTTTATTATAATGGTTTATGTGCAGCAATCAGTAGCATCATGGGACGGCGCAATTCATGTCGCATACCAGGAATTTTATCCAATAAAGCCGGGTCAGGTTGTGGTTCTACTATATGAGTAATACCAAAGCCGGATTGAAGCACACCGTTCAGGTAAGTAGTCATTGTTTTGTGATATTTAATAACTTCTTCACCCAGAAAAAGGGCTTTCCGTTTTCCTTCTGTAAAATAATTGTCAACAGGCCAGTGCAAAGGAGTCTGGTTTTCATCATAAAACCAATCCTGGTTTCCATAAGCTGTAAAAACAGGATGTTCTACAGAAAATATAAAATTACCTCCGGGAGTTAATGTACGGTAAACTTTCCGGCAGATATCTTCAAAAGATTCCAGATAATGGAAAGTAAGAGAGCTAATTACAATATCAAAAGTTCCGTCCGGATAATCATATTCTTCAACAGGGATACATTGATAGGTTATGTTAGGAAAATTATTTCTTATTTTAGCTTCATCCAGCATTCTACGGGAAATATCAATTCCGGTTACAGAAACAGCTCCATGTTCCACAGCATAGCGGCAATGCCATCCAAAACCACATCCCAAATCCAGTACCCGTTTGCCGTTAAAGTCCGGCAATAGTTTTTGTAATTCATGCCACTCACCGGCACCTTTTAATCCCTCTGTAGAACGTGTCATCTGGCTATATTGGTCAAAAAAACGCTCTTCATCATATTTGTTTTCTTTCATACGAACTTCTTTTATCAGCTTAGATTGTAAATAATTAGACAGGAATGCTA
This sequence comes from Tannerellaceae bacterium, assembly GCA_020860805.1. Classification (GTDB taxonomy): domain Bacteria; phylum Bacteroidota; class Bacteroidia; order Bacteroidales; family Tannerellaceae; genus UBA4116. Next base: position 9,777 of record JAJBTP010000055.1, read on the forward strand.
CTTTTACAAAAGTACTAAATCGATTAATTCTAAAAAAATGAAGAGAGTTACCTTGCTTTTTTGTTCTTTAATCTGTCTGTTGGCTTGTCAGGAAGAGAAGAAACAAAATTCTATTTCAGGTCATGTACAAGGCATACAGGTTGGAGATAAAGTGGTGCTGGTTATGCTGGACCCACAAACTACCGAACCCATCATACTTGATCATATAACCGTGAGTGAAGAAAATACATTTAACCTTTCAACAAAGGAAAAGGGGACTATGGCTTTCCTTTATCTGTTTGATAAAACAGAGGAGCTTAATCTGTCTGATTTTGTTCCTAATGATACTTTTTCCTGGTTTTTCCTCGAAGGGTATGATGATTTGAAGATTACAGGAAATAGAGAAGATTGGTCGTATTTGGATATTGAAGGCGGGCTTTATTCTCTTCCTGAAATGCAGGAAATAAACCGGATAAATAGTGATAGCTGATAGTCAGAAAAAAGCTTTCCGGATGCAGGAAGAAGCAAATGCAACCGGTAATCCGGACTTACAGACAGAAGGTGTAAAAATGATGAATGATTCGTATGTATTGGTAAGGACCTTAATGGAGTTATACAGTGAGTTTATTAAGAAGAATCCGGATAAAGCTTTTTCCGCCATGTTGGTTCGTTTTGATAGTGGTTTAGAGAATAATATAAATGCGCTTCAACAGCAATTAGCAGCTTTTACGCCGGAAGTACAGTCCTCGTATGCAGGACAGGAAGTAAAACGGATGATAGAGTCTGTTCTGGCCACTCAGGTAGGAGGGACAGCACCTGGTTTTTCTCTGCTTTCAGAAAACGGTGAAGTGATTAAACTTTCAGATTTTAGAGGCCAATATATGATTATTGATTTCTGGGGCTCCTGGTGTGGACCCTGCCGGCAAATAGCTCCTCAGCTGGTAGAGTTTTATAATGGGATTAAAGATAATGAAAATATAGTTATGGTTGGTATTAGTTGTTGGGAGCAGGATGAAAAGGAGTGGCGTAAAGCTATTGAAGAAGACGGATTAGCCTGGTTACAATTGATTGATGGAAAAGGAAGTCAATCGGCTGCAGGCGCATATGTTATAAAGATAGTTCCGCAAACATTCTTAATTTCTCCTGAGGGTACTATCCTGTTACGCGACCATCCGGCGCAGGTGCTGCCTGAAATTAAACGAATGTTGGAAATATAATATGGTTGCTAATTAAATTCGCATAAAAAGCATGCTAAGATTTATATACTATCTATAATTTCATGTTGTTCATTAAAAAATAAAAGCCTTTCCTTTTCTCCACTGCCGGAGATTAAAGAAGAGACTTTTTTTTAACGAGTGAATCCATTTCCGGATTTTGTATCCCGTATTATAATCGTCATGAACACAGGAATTCAGGAAAGGGGTTCTGAGCCCGGATAAATAGCAGTTATCAGATACTATATAATAAGCAGTCAGAGCAATATTAAAATGTGTAACATAGAACTCATATTCTCTTCTGGAAATATCTTTAGTCTCTTTCAGTAACTCCATCATGTCCTCAAGAAGTTGGTGTAAATCACCCTTTATTAATGCGGTAT
>JAJBTP010000540.1:0-10972 GCA_020860805.1 Tannerellaceae bacterium
CCTATATAAATATAGCCTGGGGTACTTTTTCTTTCCGGGGGAGGCTGAAGTCCATTAATGAAGAATATTCACTCTTTTCTCCTTTCGGCATCCCTTTACGAGTTAATCTAGACCTTACGTTTGTCAGTCACATGGAAAAGGAAGAAGCCAACAAAGAAGAAGGCAAGGAGTCACCGGATTTGTCCCGGATGATAATACTAAAAGCCGGCGAGAGTATTGCTCTGTGGTGTTGCCGTATCTATGGCGATGCCTCTTATTGTGCCGATGTGGCAGCCTGGAACGGGTTGCCCGAATTCAGGAATATTAAACCGGGAGTAGCCTTACTATTCCCTCCATTAAGCAGATATGGCAAATTCACCCGTTAAAAACAGTTCCGGTGTTGTTACAACTACTGTCTATGTAGAGAATGAAGTAGTTAAGTGTAATTTTTCACTTCAGAATTTATATATTCATTTAGAAGCGAACCGGATAGGGTATGCCACTTTGGTTTTTCAGTCCGGAAGCGTTGCCAGTCAGAATATTCCGGAAAGTGAAGACAGTGCATTTACACCCGGTAAAAAATTGCGTATTGAAGCCCCGGATATACCAGCGAAGAGGCTGTTCTTTTTGAAGGATTAATTATTAACCAGGAAGTGGCTATTCAACCAGAGGAAAATGCCCGGCTCATTATTCACTGCCGGGATTTAGCTTTTCCGGCAACATTAAGCCGTAAAAACAATGTATTTACCACTAAGACAGATGCGGCCGCCCTGAAGAAAATCTGGGGGGAATATACGCTGGTTCCGAAGGTAGGTGCCTCAGATATAGAACACCCGGAACTGATTCAATATTATAGTAGTGACTGGGATTTTACATTGGCACGTGCAGATGCAAATGGCTGGGTTGTTATCACGGATAAAGATAAAATAACAATTGATAAACCCAAGGTATCAGCAACCCCAGTCCTGACGCTTACGTACGGTATTGACCTGATAGAGTTTAATGGAACTTTACAGGGAGACGGACAGGTGGCAGAGGTTCAAGCGTGGGCATGGGATTGTTCTCAGCAAAAACTGATTCAGGCCACAGCACAAAAACCTTCATTAAACGACCAGGGCGAAGATACTCCGGATAGATGGGCTGAAGAGATAGGCGATAAATCGTATGCTCTTCAGACAGGAACCTGTTCGGATAAAGCCGTTTTGCAGGCATGGGTAGATGCTAAACGGCTGAAAACCGGACTAAGCCGTGTGAGCGGAACCTGTCTTGCCAGGGAAACAAAGATGTTATACCTGGTTCATTAGTAGAATTAAAAGGAGTGTCCAAACATTTCAATGGAAATATATATGTAGGATTTGTACAGCATGAAATACAGGATGGAAATTGGTTTACAACGATAGGAATGGGTATATCACCGGAAAATATAACAGAGAAACCCGATGTAATAGCACCGGCTGCATCCGGACTGTTACCCGGAATCCAGGGATTGCACATTGGTAAAGTCAGCAAACTGGAAGATGACCCATTATCCGAATTCAGGATTGAAGTAGAGCTACCCCTTTTAAATGGAGAGAAAAATAAGGTTTGGGCCAGACTGGCACAGGGGATAGCCGGTAAACAGTCCGGTTTTTTCTTTCTTCCGGATGCCGGAGATGAAGTGATTGTGGGCTTTTTTAATAATGACCCTTGCCAGGCTGTTATTTTGGGCAGTTTATATAGTAGTAAACAGGCTCCTCCTTACGATTTCAAAAATGATAATAATACACGGGCTATTTATACCCGGTCAAAAAATGAAACTCGAGTTTGATGAGGAAAATAAAATCATCACCCTTTATACACCCGGCAAAAACTAACTCGTGATAGACGATAAAAAAGAAGCTATTTTGTTAACGGACCAGCATAAAAATAAGATAACCATGGATAAAAACGGTATTACACTGGACTCAGCAAAAGATATACTGCTGAATGCCGCAGCCAATGTGAAAATCAATTCGAAAACCAATACATCGATTGATGCAAAATCAAAACTGAGTATGGCAGGGATGAATATTGAAGCTACTGCCAGCGTTGGCTTTACAGCCAAAGGAAGTGCTAAAGCAGAATTAAGCGCTTCCGGGCAAACAGTAATAAAAGGTGCCATGGTAATGATAAATTAAAGATGCCCCCTGCAGCCAGAATAACAGATATGCATGTGTGCCCTATGGTGACACCGGGTTTACCGCCTGTACCTCATGTGGGCGGACCTGTAACCGGTCCGGGAGTTCCTACAGTACTGATAGGAAAATTGCCGGCAGCAGTTATAGGCGACATGTGTGTGTGCACAGGACCACCGGATACCATAGTGAAAGGCTCGGCCACGGTTATGATAGGAGGCAGGCCTGCTGCTCGTATGGGAGATACCTGTGGGCATGGAGGCACCATAGTATTGGGATGTATGACTGTCATGATAGGAGGATAAAAATGCGTGAGGATAAACATTATCTGGGAATAGGATGGGGATTTCCTGTTTCGTTTGATAAACGGATAGGGGTTGTGATGATTGAGGCAGAAGAGGATATTCATCAAAGTTTACGTATCCTTTTTCCACATTACCCGGTGAACGGATTTTCCGTTTCAAATACGGTTGCAATCTGACCCCCTGGGTATTTTCCCAGATTGATTTAACAGAAAAAACAGAAATGGCACAAACCATAGAAAAAGCGATTCTGGAATGTGAACCACGCATCCGGATAGAAAAAATAAGTATTGAGACACCCAAGCCGGAAGAAGGAATTCTCTGGATTCATCTGGATTTCTATATCCGGCAAACCAATAGCCGTAGCAATATGGTATATCCTTTTTACCTGAAAGAAGGAACGAATTTGTAAACAAACAGATATGTTACGTCGTGAAGATAGAATAAGCAGGGTAGTTTCCCGTAAGCCATTTTCCGTACTGGATAACCGGGTGAACTCTTTGTTAAGCCGGCTGATAGAGGTAGCTTCAGCATTACCCTATCACATAGTCGACGGTGACAGGGATGGATACTGGGATGAACTCTTTCCGGCTGTAAAAAAGGCACTAAAGGAGGGACACTTTGAACCGGATGGATATATGGAACCCGCACAGGCTTTACTGGCTGTTTTTACAGATGGTTTATACCGGGTAACCGAATCCTTCAATGAACGTTGGAATAAGCTGCCGGAATGGTATTGGAAAGATATAGCAGGCATATTACCCCGCCCGGTGTTACCGGGTAAAATATGGTTTTCGTTTGAGAAGAAGAATTCAGCACCTGAAAGAGTAGAAAAGGGTACAGCTTTTTATCAGGAAGATAAGGAGGGAAACCGGTTGTATTACCGGCTGGAAGATGATTTAGTAGTGGAAAATGTAGAGATAGCCCATATTTCTTCTTTGTTGTATGAACGAAATCCGGTTATGATGCCCGCCGGATATCTTCACTATATTACAGCTTTAAGATACCAGTATTTGAATACCGGTGTGCAGAAACAGAATAGGATGTTTGAAGAAACTACAGGGTTAGCTAAAGCTGTAGGAATTATAATTAGTCATCCGGCATTACTGTTGCGGGAAGGAAAACGAACAGTTACCCTTTTCTTATTGTCGGAAACAAACGAATGGAGGGAGGAACTCGAACGGATTACCGATGTATTGAAAGTCTATTTTACAGACTGGAGCCGGGAAAAAATAATATATGAAGTCTTCAATAGTATATTTTACCTGACCATCAGTACGGAAGATGGTTGGAAAGAAGTAGAGGAATATACAATAAAGATAGAAAAGGAATCGCTGAAAATCCAATTTACTCTGATAGAGGAATTTCCTTCTACAACCGCATGCCGGGAAAATGTTCACCAGTTGGAAACTCCTGAACCTTCCCTGCGGATTTATCCCAATCTGGATGCATGGCTTTATCCTTATTCCTGGTTATCCTTGTTTCGTCTTCAGAAAATTATCCTGCAAACGCAGGTAGAAAATGCCCGGAATTTATTACTCTATAATGAATTGGGAAGAATTGATAATTCTGTACCTTTTCAGCCTTTTGGGGTGAATGCCGGCAAAGGTTCCTGGCTGGTAGCAGGTAATTATGAAATGGCATGTAAAAGCAAAGTCCGGATGAATCTTCACATTCAATGGGGAGAATTGCCGGAAGATGAAGAAGGATTAGCAGGATATTACAGAGAATATGGGAAAGGAATAACCAACCGCTCTTTCCGGTTACAGGCATCTTATTTGTCGGATTATAATTGGTGCCGGACGGATAATCAGGACACTTTTTATTTATTTTCATCTACCCGTACACAACCGGACGGAACACCGTTACCGAATGCTCCTCTGGCATCTGTCAGCCATTTATATACAATTCAAACAGACCGGATGCCCCCTGTAAGAATTCCGGAGGAAGAATATGACTATTCGATTCGTTCCCGGGAAGGATTTATACGGTTAACATTGCAGGAACCGGCTATGGGTTTTGGTGAAAAAGAATATTACCGTCTTTTCCCTCTCCGGATGATGCAGAGTCAAAGAAAGAAAAAACAGACAGAATGGTTGAATCCTCCGCTTTTTCCACGTATAGAAAGAATAAGTGCTGATTACAGTTCCGAAGATGTGATAGATTTACAGGAACCAACCCACCTGTCTCAGCCCTTTGTTTACCAGCTTTATCCTTTGGGACGGATTCCGGCAACCTCTATTCTCCACACATTAGATACGGATGCCAGTTTATTTATTGCCCTGCGTAACGTACAAGGTGGGGAATTACTCTCTCTGTTCTTTAATTTTCAACCTGGCGGTAAAGAATGTTCTCATAAAGATTTACCTCAGATAAACTGGTATTGGGGGAATGGCTATAGCTGGGAAGAAGTTTTTCCGGAAGCAGTTATAGAAGATACAACCTTTCATTTTATGACCAGTGGAGTCATGAAGATTCGTTTACCGGCAACTCTCCTTTCCGGACAATACGATAAAAACGGATATTTTTGGTTGAGGGCAGGAGTTAAGAAAAATGCACATGTTATTCCTTATTTATGCTCAATACACCTGAATGCCGGACAATTGGTAAGGGATTTGACCCGGGAAGCCGGAGAGTATGTACCGGATAGTATCCTTCCGTACCCTTTTAACCCGAAAAAAATTAGCAGGAATTGCGTCCTTTACCCCATTAACTCCTCTGTATGGTAGCTATCCGGAAGAAGACAATACCGGGTTACAGATAAGAGTATCGGAGTATATAAATCACCGGGGAGCAGCTGTTTTCCCGGAAGATTATGAGCGGATAGCCTTGCAACTATTTCCGGATATAGGCCTGGCAAAATGTATACCTGGTTTCGACGGAAAAGAATACCGCCCGGGAATTGTCGGATTAATCATCTTACCTGTTCTGGCTGAAGCCTATACGCCTCACCAGCCGGTAGCTACTTCGTATATGCTCCTGCGGATTTGGGAAGAGATGCAACAGTATGTATCCGGTTATGTAAAAGAAGTAATAGTAATGAATCCTGAATATGTGGAAATACGGGTTCGATGTGGATTGAAGTTTCATAGCGATTGCTCCGTTTCTCTGGGAAAAAACCGCTTACAGCAATTGATAAATAACTGGATAGCCCCCTGGCAGGGAATAAAACAATTACCGGATATTGATTCGGATTTATCGCTTTCTGTGCTTTATCAACAAATCCATCGTGAAATGGATATAGAAGATATTTTTTATCTCACGGTTATCCGGGTGGGCAGAGAAGGCCAGCTGTATGAATTGACTGAATACAGGCACGGACAGGAAAACCGGATTGAGCGTGAACCCCATGTCATCTATATTCCTGTAAAAGAACATACGATTCATGTGTTTTCCGGAGAACCGGGATTGGGAATTGATGAAATGGAGATTGATGAAAATCTGATAATTATGTAAAATAAAAATAGTATGGCAAGAAGAAACCGGCAAACTTTAAAACAGAGTTTTAGTAAAGGCAGAAAACCGACTGAAAATGACTTTAGTAATCTGATAGATTCTACCTTAAATATTCTGGATGATGGACTCTCCAAATCGCCGGAGAATGGCATTGAGTTAACACCTCTGGTCGGAGAGAAGAGGGTTGTAATGTCACTTTTTCGTGAAAGCGGCGACCCAAATCCGGTATGGGAGGTAGTGGTAGGTACGGGAGGCGAGCTGAAAATAGGAAAATATGGAGAAAAAGAGACGTATCCTTTGCTGGAACTATTTCCGGATGGAAAGATTACAATAGGGGAAACCGGAAAAAATATAGAATTAAAAGGGAGTGTAGAGACTCCGGGCCGGATAGGTGTTTTTTCTGCCGGAACTGTTCCCGCAGATGGACAATGGCATCCTGTAACTCCGGAACTGGAAGGAGTAATCGCTTTGGAAATAGTAGCTGCTGCAGGAAGAAGAAATACAGGAAAACATGCCGTATTAATGGCATGGGCTACCCATTGTTTTGGGAATAAACCGGTCATAAAGAAAATACGTTCGCATTATGGTATATTCGGAAACCGGTTGCAGGTAAGATGGCGGGTAAATGCACAGAAAGCTACACTGGAAATGAAAAGCTTTTTTAATTACCATAGAGGTATTGGTATTCATTATCGTATCAGCAGACTTTGGGATAATCCTTTCATGGAAAACATCTGAGAAAAGTATGACTTTAATACGCAGAGATAAAGAGGATAATGGTTACTATCGTTTGCAGGAGCAAACGCTGGATAGTTTACAGAAGTTTAGTGGAAAAGTCTGGACGGATTATAATGAACATGATCCGGGCATAACCATTGCGGATGTCTTTAATTATGCTTTGTTTGAACTGGAATATCAATTACATTTTCAACCCGAATGTTATCTGCGAAAAGAGAAAAAAGACCAGTGGAAAGATATAGGACTTTTACCACCGGATAAATTGTTTGACCGTATCCCGGTTTCGACTGCTGATTATGAAAATTTAATCTGTGAATTTTTCCCGGAAGTAAAAAGGTGTAAAGTGATTGTAGGTGAAGACCTATTATACCACATAACTATTGATACAGAGGAAGAGCCTGCCGGAAAGAATTTGGCAGATGAAGTAAATAAATTTTATCACCAACACCGCAATTTAGGGGAAAATCTCGGCACAGTTACTCTGGCACCTGTCACCGGGAAGAAAAAACAAGGTGTTTCGGATTTATTAGCTGTACACTGGCAAAGTCCCGTAACCCGGGAGAAAACAGATTTAAAAATTCCCTTATTTGATTCTTTGTTACCCTATTTCCCGGGTTGCTATGAATTACAGAAAGAATCTAAAACTTCCCGGCAATTAAAAGAGTATCTTTCCCTGTATGATACTTTATTGAAACATATTTCCGGACAGGTTAGGGATACCGGAAAAATGTTGCAACTACCGGCAGGGGAGAACACCCCGTGAAAAATCCCGTTATCTGGATTGTCTGGGCCAGATGTATGGTACTTCTACACGTCGTTGGTTCAAGGCATATCCTTTGCCTGAACAGAACCGGAAAAGAGGAAATTTACTGGTACAATGGCCGGCTTTGCAGCGTGACCGTTTTAGGGCTGTTAATTTGCAGGAGCCGGAAAACCATGCCTGTGGCATCTTCCGGTGGCTGGCAGCAGTGCACGGACAGGAGGAAACCTGTCATATGCCGGTAGCTGCATTTTTAAGCCATTATCATTTACGGTTACTGGATGATGAAGTCTTTTTCAAACGCTATAAGTATAAATTACAGATTGACATACTACATACACAGGAAGAAGACTGGATGGAACATGTTCCTTTACATCCGGTACGTTTCCGGGAAAAAGATTTTCAGACATTATATATACAATTGCATATTCTTTGGCATAATATACTGTATGAGAGTTTTTTAATATATGGAACCAATATCCGTAATTACCGTATTTCCCGGAAGTGGGGGCAGGGTTATCTGTTACTATTTCGTATTCCGGGACAGCATGAATGGATATGTCTGGGACAATTTTTTGAAAAGGAGCACCTGATTCATGTGGCTAATCTCTTTTGTTCTTTTCTCTGTTCCATAACCCACCGTTGTATGCCCGGATATATAGTAGAACATTTATTATATGCTGATAAAAGCGATGACGAAGAGGAAAAAAGACGTTTGACTTTTATATTCCCCCGTTTTGCAAAAGCAGTTTACCGGAAAGAACACATAGAGATGCTTATCCGGGAAAGAATACCGACACATCAACAAGCTGGTTTCCTTTGGCTTAAAGTAAAGGATATGACTGATTTTGAACGTTTATATTATTCCTGGAGAAAAGCATGGAGTAATTCTGACAGAGATTTAGACAGATTATCTAATGAGTTGAAAATGTATCTGTCCGGTTGGAAAATAAAGAACGAAAGGAGACAATAGTAGATGAACAGGATAGATAAACTGAATTTTGATTTCCGTATGGAACAGACCGGCACTGCTCATACATTGTATGGGAGATGGGATAGTTTCTATTCTATGTATATAGAAAGAACCCTGCAGGAAGTGCTGCAAAATGCAGATACCTCTTCCTTAACTATCCGGATTGAACAAATAGAACTGGATTTAGGAACTATACCCGAAGAAAAACTGGAGACTTATTTCTCCCTTTTACTAAAAGAAAAGCTGGAAGAAAAATTATATCCTTTTTTACTGGACTATTCTGTTACGGAAGCCGGGAACTCCGAAGATAAAACTACCGGGTGGTTTGAGATAGTATGCCGTTTCTTATTACATGGTGTATTACCCTGGGATATTGAAAATAAATACCGTAATTTTTCTTTTCTTTTTCTGATGGTTTTAAAAGCGGATGCAGTCAAACTAAAATTGTTTCTGTTCAACTATGGACATTATACCGGCTTATGCCAACGGTTGGTAATGCACCTGAACGATCCGGAGCTGGAAAAAGGAATTCATTTAATAGCTCCGGCTGAAAGTTCTTTTATTTGTTCTTATATTCATTTGTTAAGACTGAAATATAAAGAGTTGCAACATACCCTTATCCGGGAAAGTGATTATCATAAAGTTTCCTGGCAGATAGTATATACCTATTTATTAAACCGGAAGAGTTCATGGTTTAACCGGAAAAGTTTTTTACAGGTGACTATCTATAAACTGGCAGCTTCGTATAATCTTACCTATGAATATCTGTTGTCAGTTCTGACCAATCAGTTGGAAAACTGGTTGTACCGGCATTCAATTCCTGTAGGACTTCTTTTTCTACTCAATCAGCTCCGGGAAGAAAATGCGCAGAAACAGTGGCAGTTGACAGGTTTCCAACAGAAAAAGCTTTATCAGATTATATCAACAGAAAAAGCTTTCCGGGTATTCAATACAAAGCAGGATAAGTTGTATCAAAGCCTGTTAAAGATACTTTCCGGTGAAGACACCTGTAGACAATTCCTGCTTCCTTTACCTGACGAATCTATTTATCGTCTGGTATATACTATACAACCTAAAGAAAGTAGTTTTATTGTTGACTATGCCCGTTCACTGGAACAGCAAAAAGAAAAAGGAGTTCTGCAAGGGAAAGCCGGAGGAGAGTTCCGTTTGTTGAAATGGCAGATAATTTTGCCCCTCTTAATAGCAAGTAAGGAAAGTAGTTTCAACCGTGTTTATTTCATCCGGAAAGTACTCAGCCGGATAGCTTCTCATTATAATCTTACCATTTATGAGGTACTTGAATATATCTGTAGAGAATTCGCGCATTGGAAATATACTTCTTCTCTACAGGAAGTTTTACAGTTTTTGTGGCGGGAATGTAAGGATGATAAAAAACTACTTTCCGGAATAAACAGTGTAAAGAAAAATGGACTCAACTCCGGGAGAAAATCAAACGAAAACAGGGAATAACATCAGCAGAACAAAATTGGCTGCTGGCAGAGTTGGAACAATCAGTTAGTGATGTCCGGTATTGGATACATCAACTTTCAGAGCGGGAAAATCACTTCCTGATTCATGTATTGCTTCCGGGAGATGCGGTCGTAGTCCTTGCCTATGCTACCGGTATAGAACGTCAACGGATAAAAGGAGCACTACAAGGTAAAGCCGGACGTGATTTCCGGCAACTTAAATGGGAGTTTATTTATACTGTTTTAGCCACTACCAGACGGCATGTGTTTAATAAAAAGTATTTTGTGGAAACGACTCTTCTCCGCATATCCCGCCATTATAATGTCAGTGTACAGGAATTACTCTGCTTTTTCTGTGAAGACCGGAAAATGAGAAATCAAGTATTACCTTTTGATCTTATAAAGATTTTGGACGAATTATATAAATGGTATGGAGCAGGTAAAGAAGCTAAAGAAGAACAAAAGAAAGCAGAAGATATTGTAAACAGGTATTTTAATCCTTCCATACTCTCCTCCGCAGAAAAAGAAATGCTTTTACAGGCCGCTCCTTTTTTAATAGAGGCACTTCCTGTTTTAAAAATAGAACAATCGTTGTATGCATTCATAAAAAAAGAATTTGCCGTTTTGATAAATAACCGGAACAGATTAAAACATTGGTTGGAGTTATCCCGGCAATATGGTTCAATGAGGCTGGTTGAGTGGCTGGATAGTATTTTGCGTGAACTTTTTAGGCGCTTATCTGTCCGGCAGCGATGGGCTTGTATCAGTGAACTGAAAAACAGGCACATTCGTATTCTTTACTGGAACATTATTGTAAAAAATATCTTACTTACTCGGAAGTTCCTTTCCACATGCCGGATTATGCCTATATCGGGAATGCGGGATTAGTAGTACTTGCCCCTTTCCTGACGACATTATTCACTAAGTTGGGATTTATCCGGAACAGTCATTTCCTTACGCAGGAACATCAGTTCCGGGCCATATATTTATTGCAATATGCTGTCTATGGAGAAAATATACCTTCCGGAGAATCCGTATTGCTTAATTGCCTGTTGACAAATACAGACCCAACTTTTCCTTTACCTGAATATATACCTGTACCAGCGAGTGAAAAAGAAATTGTTACTTCCTTATTAAATAGT
>JAJBTP010000540.1:10982-11341 GCA_020860805.1 Tannerellaceae bacterium
GATTGAGAGAGGCTTTTCTGAAGCGTAACGGAAAACTGGAAGAGAAATCCGACCTTTTTATCTCTATGTGGATGAGAAAGCGTATGACATTTTACTGGATACCATTCCCTGGAATTTTCATACGATAAAACTATCATGGATGCAAAAACCAATATATGTAAAATGGAGATAAAGGAGTTGATAACTTATATGGCAAACCGGATTCACTATTCAATGATGCTTTTTTTAGGAAGTAAAGAAAGTATTCCGGTAAAAGAGAAATTTTTACTACCGGAAGGATTACTATCCAGGAAAGTAAACGAAGAAGAGTTAATTATATTTATGTTGGCTCTGTTACCCCATTTTTCTCCTCAGACATT
>JAJBTP010000059.1 GCA_020860805.1 Tannerellaceae bacterium
GCTATATAGCGTAAACGGACTTAGTAACGTGAATGCCTGATCACTCGTAATCTTTTCTATCATGCTACAGAGGCAGTATGTAGTCCAGGGGCTTATTTTCCTCATAGCACTTACGTTCCATAAATCCGTTATCCTCCCGGTTATAGCCTACGTCATTACCTGTTTTTATAATAACACCAAATCTTACCTCGGCCTGTGGATATTCTTCCTGATACTCTCCGGCTTTTTTCATCAATATTTCGATTCCTTATTAGGAAACCTCTCCTTTTTCCAATATGACGACCGGCTCTCCCAATACCTCAGCAGCACAGCCGATGACTTTGATGTTACTTTTTCATCTACCGGATTCCGGCGGGACTTCGTAGCCTATAGTATGATTCCCATCGTTTTAGGATATATCTATATTTACAGGTACAATTTTACAGAACGCACTTATATTCATCTATACAACGTATATGTAGCCTGTAATGCCTTCTGGCTTCTGCTGATTCGAATCCCCTATTCAAACCGCTTTGCCTACCTTTCGTGGTTCATCTACCCGCTTGTAATGGCTTATCCCTTATTAAAAAAAGATATGGTGAACAACCAATCGCGTAAAATACAAATCATGGTACTTCTCAATTACGCTTTCACCTATTTCATGTATTACCGGACATTAAATTAATTTCAGCTATGATAAAAGATTTGGTATCTGTTGTGATGCCCGTATATAACGGCATGCCCTATATCCGGTATTCCATCCGGTCACTTCTGCTGCAAACCTATACAAAATGGGAATGCATAATTATCAACGATGGATCATGTGATGATACAAAAAAAATATCTTAATACTCTGACAGATTCCCGTATCACCGTTTTTCATTTCGAAAAAAACCGCGGACGTTCGGCGGCCCGCCAGAAAGGGCTTGAAATGGCCCGGGGTGAATTCCTGGCCATACTGGATGCTGATGACCTTTACCATCCGGACAAACTAAAAAAGACAGATTGCACTGATGAAAAAGCATCCGGAAATATCCCTTCTCAGTTGCGGATTACTCTCTTTCGGTTATCAATCTTCCAGGCAGATGGTACGGGGAAAAGGCGACGGTATTATCCGTACTTTTGAAAACAGCCGGAAATGCTTTATCACACATGCCAACTCCATGTTCCGCCGGAAAGATATGGGAGAGACACGGTATGATCCCGCACTTGACAGAGGGGAAGACTTAGATTTCATGTCGCGTTGTTTTAGTGGTAAAAAATACCTCGTCACAGATGAAATTTTATATTATTACTCTGAGTTTGACTCCTTTTCATTACAAAAACTTCCCCGGATTTATAAAGAAGAAATCCGGCTCGCTTTAAAAGAAAAAAAGCAGGATGTTAACTATCCTGCTATGATATTAAAATATATCCTTAGCCTTACTATTTATCCCCTGATGGGTTCCGAACGCGTCCTACAGTTACGGGGTAAGGCGGCTTCTACGGAGGAGGAAAAAAGTTTCAAAGAAACATACGCACAAATCATGAGTCTATGCCACGCAGAAAAATAATACGTACCTCTACCGTCTCCTTATCCCTGTTCTATTTATTGAAAGGACAATTAAAGTTTCTTTCTCAATACTATGAAGTAGTAGGTATATCATCCGGCAGGGAACTCCTTGATAAAACCGCCGAACGGGAACAGATTCGTGTCATAGAAGTCCCTATGGAGCGGCGTATCAATCTATGGCAGGATCTCAAATCCACTCCTCCACCTCATAAAAGTATTCCGGCAGGAAAAGCCCTGGATGGTCCATTCCCTTACCCCCAAAGCCGGCTTATTATCCATGATAGCAGCCTACATTACCCGTGTTCCCGTACGTATCCATACCTTTACCGGACTCGTTTTTCCGACAGCTACAGGCATTCAACAAAAAATACTAATCCTTACCGACCGCATCACCTGCTACTGTGCCAATTATATCATTCCTGAAGGAGAAGGCGTAAAAAAAGACCTGGAAAAATATCACATTACCCATAAACCCCTTCATATTATCGGTAATGGTAACATTAACGGAATCGATATGGCATGGTATAATTGTACGGAAGAAATTTGCAGGAAAGCCAGTCAACTCAGGAACCCGGAAAGTACTCTTACCTTTTGTTGTGTAGGCAGACTGGTACGGGATAAAGGAATAATAGAATTAGTCAATGCCTTCAGCCGCCTACACAAAGAATACCCGACCATTTTTCTCTTTCTGGTAGGAACATTCGAAGAAGAAGACCCACTTCCCCGGGCCATACACAACACCATCCGGGAACATCCGGCCATCTGTTTTACCGGCTGGCAGGAAGATATACGTCCCTATTTAGCCGCCTCCGACGTTTTTGTATTCCCCAGTTACCGCGAAGGATTTCCCAATGTTGTTTTACAAGCCGGAGCCATGAATCTCCCCTCCATCGTCACCGATATAAACGGCTCCAATGAAATCATTATCCCCGGAGAAAACGGCATTATTATTCCTGCAAAAGATGAAGAAACCCTTTACCAGGCCATGAAAAAGCCATAGAAAACCCACACGAATTAGACCGTATGGCCCATCAGGCAAGAAAACATATTTTTTCCCGCTACCAACAAACTTTTGTCTGGAACAATTTGTTAATGACATATAGGTTGTTGGAAAAAAGATACACATGATTTATAGAACTATAGGAAAGCGGTGCATAGATGTGATAATATCAATTACTCTTTTTATTATCCTTTCTCCGCTGTTTATTTTTATAACCATTGCACTTTTCTGCGTAAACCGTGGGAAACCATTTTTTTTACAACCACGGCCGGGTAAAAACGAAAAGATTTTTACTATTATCAAATTTAAAACCATGACCGACCGGAAAGACAAAAACGGCCATTTACTACCGGATGCCGAACGGTTAACCCCCATCGGTAATCTCATACGCCGTACTTCTCTGGATGAAATACCCCAGTTACTAAATGTAATTAAAGGAGATATGAGTCTTATAGGACCACGGCCTCTATTAACAGCCTATCTTCCTCTTTACAATGCACACCAGAAACGAAGACACGAGGTACGTCCGGGAATCACCGGGTGGGCACAGATAAATGGACGCAATGCTATTTCATGGGAAAGAAAATTTGATTTCGATGTCTGGTATGTTGAACATCTGAATGCCGGACTGGATATAAAAATAATAGTATTAACAACCAAAAAAATATGGTTCCGGGAAGGTATCTCCTCTGCCACATCTGCGACAATGGAAGTATTTACCGGAACCTCTTATAATCAACAATAACCATGTACTTATACGGCGCAGGCGGTCACGCAAAAGTGATTATGGGTATTTTAAGCAGGATGAATGAAAAAGTTTACGCAATTTTTGATGATGATACTTCCATTACTGATGTTCTTGGCTGTCCCGTACTTCATGTGGAAAAAAACGGAGGGACCGTTGATTATCAGTATTGGAAACAATCATACGCGGAAAAAAATAGCCGGGAAATTCCCGGTCCGATATAATATAGCTAAAGACCCGGCCGCTATTATTGCAGCAACAGTCCGGATTGGCGAAGGCACAGTAATCATGCAAAACGCAGTTATTCAAGCCTGTACACAGATAGGAAAACACTGTATTATTAATACAGCCGCCTCTATCGACCATAATTGTATAATAGAAGATTACGTCCACATTTCCCCCATGCAACCCTATGCGGCTCCGTACATATAGGAGAAGGAAGCTGGATTGGTGCCCAGACTGTTATATTGCCGAGCATCCATATAGGAAAATGGAGTACCATAGGAGCAGGTTCAGTGGTCACAAAAAACATACCTGACCAGGTAATTGCTTATGGCAATCCCTGTAAAATAAAAAACAAATTTAACCAGATGCCTGTATGGACAAACCGATTTATTTATCACTGGCATGTATGTCAGGACACGAACAACAATATATAAAAGAAGCTTTTGAAAATAACTGGGTAGTACCACTGGGTCCGAACGTAGATGCTTTCGAGTTACAGTTAAAGGATTACCTGCAGGAAGAACGTTACGTAGTAGCCCTGTCTTCCGGAACGGCTGCCCTTCACCTGGCACTTATTCAATGCGGCATACAGGAAGGAGACGAGGTAATCTGTCAGTCCTTTACATTCGCTGCTTCAGCCAACCCTATTGTATACCAACAGGCAACACCCGTGTTTGTAGACAGCGAACCCGGAACATGGAATATGAATCCGGAATGGCTCGAGAAAGCCATCCGTTCACGCCTGAAAGAAAACGGAAAATTACCCAAGGCAATTATCCCGGTACATCTATACGGAATGCCTGCCAACATGGATGCCATTCTGGCTATAGCAGAACAATACAATATTCCGGTAATAGAAGATGCGGCAGAAGCACTCGGTTCTGAATACAAAAAAACGGAAATGCGGTACATTTGGCAGATTCGGCATCCTCTCTTTTAACGGAAATAAAATAATTACTACCTCCGGAGGAGGAGCTTTAGTTTGTAGTAACATAGAAGAAATGGAAAAAACAATTTTCCTGGCTACACAGGCCCGGGATGAAGCTCCCCATTATCAACATTCCACGATCGGATACAATTACCGGCTTAGTAATATATGTGCAGGTATCGGACGGGGACAAATGCAGGTATTGGAAAAACATGTGGAGCGCCGCAGAGAAATTCACCATCTTTATAAAGAACTTTTTAGCGGAATAGAAGGAATTACTGTAATGGAAGCACCTTCCGGCGACTATCAATCCAATTACTGGCTTACCTGTATTCTGATTGATTCCGAAATTACAGGTACTAATGGGGAAGAAATCCGGAGTCGGTTGATGAATAAAAAAATTGAAACACGTCCGCTCTGGAAACCATTACATCTACAGCCTGTATTCAGGAATACACCTTTTTATGGTGACGGCACTTCAGAACAACTCTTTGAAAAAGGCCTTTATCTGCCGTCCGGCCCTTCCCTATCCAATAAGGATATATGTTATGTAGCTGAAAATATAAAGCAGCACATTATTCAATCTAAAAGAAATAAGACACAATTAATAACTGAGAATTTAAATTATAAATCAGTATCCGTTAAATACAGAAACAAACTGAAAAACAAATAATAAAAATGAAACAAAGGAACCTAATTTTAGCTTTTATAGGATGTATAGCCTTGTTTTCCTCCTGCCGCACCCCGAAAGATATCGTCTATTTTCAGGATGTAGCGGGGACGGAAGAACAAAGGATAAACCGGAGTTATGAGGCATTAATAAGGAAAGATGACCTCCTCTCTATTGTGGTAAGCAGTAAAGACCCCGAATTAGCCATGCCCTTCAATATGCCGTTAGTGAGCTACCAACTCGGAGGAGACAACTTCGGCCAGCAAAGGGTACTGGGTTACCAGGTCAGCCACAACGGAACGATTGATTTCCCGGTATTGGGCGAAATACACGTAGAAGGACTTACGCGTACCGAATTGACAGACTTCATTAAAGAACGTCTCATTCAGGAAGACTATCTGAAAGACCCCATTGTTACCGTATAGTTTATGAACTTTAAAGTCTCTGTACTGGGAGAAGTAAATCATCCCGGTAGTTTCACCATCACAGGCGACCGGGTCACATTACTGGAAGCCCTTAGTATGGCCGGCGACCTCACCATTTTCGGAAAACGTAACCGGATAATGGTAATCCGCGAAAAAGACAATCAGCGAAATATCTATTATACCGACCTCCGGTCTGCCCATCTGTTTGACTCCCCGGCCTACTACCTGGAGCAAAACGATATTGTATATGTAGAACCCAACAGTGTGAAAGCAGGACAAAGCCGCATTAACCAGAATAACTCTGTAGGAGTCTGGGTCTCTGTTCTATCCCTGCTCACCACTATTTCCGTATTACTATTTAAATAATGAATGAAATGATGAATCACGAGCAACCCTCCTACGAACAAAAAACAAAGAAAAATGAAACCAGCCTGATAGACATAGCCCATATCGGACTCTATAACTGGTATTGGTTTCTTTTATCGCTGCTCATTTGTATGGGTACAGCCATTTTCTACCACATGTCGGCACCCAAAATCTACACCCGTACAGCCACAGTTCTGATAAAAGAAAACTCCAAAGGAGGAGGCTTCAGTGAAGCACCCGACTTTGAAGATCTAAATATGCTGAATTTAAAAAGTAATGTTGATAACGAAATCCTTATTTTTCAGTCCGGCCAATTAATGAAAGAAGTAGCCCGCAGGTTAAATCTCGACATCAATTACATAGTCAAAAAGGATTACGGGAAAAAGAATTATACACCCAATCACCAGTGATTGTAAATTTTTCCGGTATCCATGAAAACCAGGCCTTTTCATTTGTATTGACACCATTAGACAGGAATTCCGTACAGTTATCAGACTTTTCAACCGCCTCACAACAAGCCCCTGTAAAAGCCACATTAAATGAAACCATAGAAACACCGGTAGGGTCGGTACTTATTACCCCTTCCCTGTATTACACAGCAGAATATTTCGGAACTCCCGTTACTATCCGGAAAGAAAATATGGAAACCGTAACAGAAGCTTACCGCAACCGGCTGAATGTTACCTTGGCTGCAAAAGGATCTACCATCCTCTATCTGACTCTGCTTGAACAATCTACTGCACGGGCCGAAGATATACTTAACACATTAATTGCCGTATACAATGAAGATATGATTAGCGATAAAAACCGTATTGCAGTTAATACATCCGAATTTATAAATGAACGGCTTGTTATTATAGAAAAAGAACTGGGCAATGTAGATGCAGAAATCGAATCTTTCAAGAGCCGTAATCTACTAACAGATATCAGTTCTGAAACAGGCTTCTATCTACCGGCAACCAATCAGTATAAAACAGAAGAACTGGATTTGGAGAACCAGTTAAGTCTGGCTGAATTCATTAAAGAATACCTGACCGACCCCAGAAAAAATGCAGAACTGATACCTGCAAATACCTGGGTAGGCGATATAAACATCGAAACCCAAATCAGAGACTATAACGAATTATTATTAAGAAGAGATAAATTAATCCGTAACAGCAGCGACCGCAACCCGGTTGTAACCGATCTGAATAATACTTTGTCGGCCATGCGCCAATCCATTATCCGGACAGTAGATAATCTCATTGCTGGATTAAAAATGAAAAAAGAAAATGTACATCAACGCGAACAACAAACCACCCGCCGCATTTCGGCCGTACCCTCTCAACAAAAATTTGTTTTATCAGTAGAACGGCAACAAAAAATTAAAGAAGAACTTTATCTGTACCTATTAAATAAACGGGAAGAAAGCGCACTGACACAGGCCATCACAGAAAGCAACGTGCGGATAGTAGACCCGGCCACAGGAAGCGACTATCCGGTAGCTCCCCGCTCAGCCATAATACTACTCAGTTCCTTTCTTATCGGACTGGCTCTTCCCGGTGGCCTTCTTTGGCTCAGAGAAACAGCCAACACAAAAGTCCGCAACCGGAAAGATGTAGAAGATGTCGTCACCATCCCCTTCCTGGGAGAAATTCCAATGGATGATAAAAAACAATCCGAAAAAATTGTAGTGAGCAAACATGGACGCGATCCGGTCTCAGAAGCTTTTCGCATTGTACGGACCAATATGGATTTTATGCGTGTCAAAGCCAAAGACCTGAAAGTAGTCATGTTTACTTCCTTCAGCCCTTCTTCCGGAAAAACCTTTGTTTCCTGTAACCTGGCTATGAGCATCGCACTTACAAACAAAAAAGTAGTACTGATTGACATGGATATCCGTAAAGGAACCCTCAGCAGCCGTACCGGTAATAAAGGGATAGGTGTAACCAATTACCTATCCGGTAAAATTGACAATATACAGGAAATTATTGCCAAAGATGAACTATGCGAACATCTGGATATGATATATGCAGGACCGGCCCCCCCCAATCCGGCCGAACTCCTGCTAAGTGACCGTTTAGATAAAATGATTGCAGAATTAAGAGAGATGTATGACTACATCATTGTAGACAACGTACCGGCTAATATTGTAGCAGATACTTCTATTGTAAACCGGATAGCCGACTTAACAATATATGTTATCCGTGTCGGACTACTGGACCGCCGGCAACTACCTGACCTTGAACGGATGTACCAGACCAACAAATTCCACAATATGAGTATCATCCTCAACGGAGTAAGCTACGGCCGCCGCGGATATAGTTATGGATACGGCTATGGATATGGTTACGGATACGGAAATGATAAAAAATAAATAAGACCTATGTTTCTTACACAGCTTTTAAAAAAGAACCTTAAAAAACATCGCTTCTGGAAGGGATGACAGATTTGCATACCCATATATTACCCGGAGTAGATGATGGAGCGCAAACCTTACAGGATTCAATTGCCATCCTTAAATATATGAAGGAAAAAGGGGTAGAATATGTATATTGTACCCCACATCTAATGAACGACCTGGAAGAAAATATACCGGAAAAATTACAGAAACGGTTTGAACAGTTCCGTTCCGAATGTACTGTAGAGATCGGGCTTTCACTGGCGGGCGAATACATGCTGGATGAAAATTTTCCGAAACAATTAAAAAACGGGCTTCTTACCTATGCCGATAACTTTGTACTTATAGAAACCTCCTATATTGCTCCTCCCGCTGATCTGATAGGTATGATATTTGAAATAATCCTGGCAGGCTATCAACCCATCCTGGCTCATCCGGAACGTTACCTTTATATGCAGGATGAGGATTATAAAATGCTAAAAGACAAAGGTTGTAACCTTCAATTAAATCTTTTTTCCCTGTGCGGATTTTATGGTAGCCAGGTAGTGAAAAACGCAAAAAAACTATTGAAAAAAGGATATTATGATTTCACCGGGTCGGATGTTCATAAACTAAGTACTTACCGGCACGGTCTGGAAAAATGCGAACTTACCTCATACGAAATACGTGAAATCAGTAGGCTTCAAACGAACAACCATACTTTGAGGAAAAATCCATAATACATTCTGTTTCCACAGCAACCCCGGTAAATAAAGTGACGACATTTTGTCAGTCTATCTACTCTGGCATTTTTCTTGCTTTTTAATGGGCAGAACTATAAAAGTAAAACTTTAAAATATACCTATCAATTATGGCAAAACAAGGAAATATCGGGGTTACAAGTGAAAATATCTTCCCCATTATCAAGAAGTTTTTATACAGTGACCATGAAATTTTTCTTCGTGAATTAGTATCCAATGCAGTAGATGCCACCCAAAAACTGAAAACACTGGCTTCGGTTGGCGAATTCAAAGGCGAATTGGGTGACCTGACAATTCATGTCAAATTTGATGACAATACAATCACTATTTCAGACCGTGGTATCGGTATGACAGCTGAAGAGATTGATAAATACATCAATCAGATAGCCTTCTCAGGAGCTGAAGAGTTTGTAGAAAAATATAAAAACGATGCAGCGGCTATTATTGGCCATTTCGGATTAGGATTTTACTCCTCTTTTATGGTATCCAAAAAAGTAGAGATTGTAACCAAATCCTATAAAGATGGAGCTGTAGCCATGAAATGGAGTTGCGACGGAACTCCGGAATATACACTGGAAGAGACAGAAAAAGCAGACCGTGGTACAGATATTATCCTGTATATTGATGATGAAAACAAAGACTTCCTGAATAAGGATAAATTAAATGGTCTGCTGACTAAATATTGCCGCTTCTTACCTGTGCCCATCGCTTTCGGGAAAAAACAGGAATGGAAAGATGGAAAATATGTAGACACCGACGAAGATAACATCGTTAATGATACCAATCCGGCATGGACACGCAAACCTGCCGATATAACTGATGAGGAGTATAAGAAATTCTATCGTGACTTATATCCTATGTCGGAAGAACCTCTTTTCTGGATTCACCTCAATGTAGACTATCCGTTCAACCTGACAGGTATCCTTTATTTCCCGCGTATCAAGAATAACATGGAACTGAACCGTAACAAAATACAGTTATACAGCAACCAGGTATTTGTTACTGACTCTGTAGAGGGTATTGTTCCTGAATTCCTTACGTTATTACATGGTGTCCTGGATTCACCGGATATTCCATTGAACGTATCCCGTTCTTATCTGCAAAGCGACCAAAATGTGAAAAAAATATCTAATCACATCACTAAAAAGGTAGCTGATAAACTGGAAGAGATATTCAAAAATGACCGTTCACAATTTGAAGAAAAATGGGACAGCCTGAAACTCTTCATCCAGTACGGTATGCTGACCGATGAAAAGTTCTATGAACGTGCAGCTAAATTCGCTCTCCTGAAAGATGTAGAAGGTAAATATTTCACTTACGAAGAATACAAAACACTGGTAAAAGATAACCAAACTGATAAAGACGGTAACCTTATTTATCTGTATACCAACAGTAAAGACGAACAATACAGCTATATACAGGCAGCTAAAGACAAAGGTTACAGTGTCTTGCTGATGGATGGACAATTAGATGTACATCAGGTAGGCCAGTTGGAACAAAAGTTTGAAAAGACACAATTTGTCCGTGTGGACAGTGATGTAATTGATAACATCATCCGCAAAGAAAACAAAAACAGTGTATCCTTGACAGACGACCAACAGAAGGCACTCCAGCAAATGTTTAAGAGCCAGGCTCCCAAACTGGAAAAAGCCGACTTCTATGTAACCATCGAAGCATTAGGTGAAAACAGCAGTCCGGTCATGTTAACGCAGAGTGAATATATGCGCCGTATGCGCGAAATGTCAGCCATGCAACCCGGCATGTCATTCTATGGCGAATTACCGGAAAGCTATAATCTGGTACTGAACAGCGACCACCGTCTGGTAAAAGAAGTACTGGAACAGGAAGAAGCTGCATGTTCTGAAAAACTTCAACCCATTCTGGCGGATATCAAAGGCTGGGAAACCCGTCAGGCCGATCTGCATGAAGCTCAAAATAAGAAAAAAGAAGAAGAGATTACAGCAGAAGAAAAAGAAGATATGACCAACACAAACAAAAAGCTGGATGAATTACGTGACCAGTACAATGGTATGTTGGCAGAATATGCTGCTCAAAACAAACTGGTAAGCCAATTGATAGACCTTGCACTGTTAAGCAACGGAATGCTGAAAGGCGAAGCATTAAGCCAGTTCATCCGTCGCAGTGTGGACATGATTAAATAAAAAGAGACTCCCTCTATATAAATAGAAAGTCCTGCTATTTCACAGTAGCAGGACTTCTTTTATACTACAAAAGGAAATAAGTGCCTTCTATCTCTAATCAAAATATAATGTAGATTTTTAAGG
>JAJBTP010000386.1 GCA_020860805.1 Tannerellaceae bacterium
GTAGAAGTATCAGGAGTTATTACTGATGATTTCGGAGATCCGTTACCAGGGGTAAATATCGTTGTTAAAGATGCACCGGGTCTGGGGGGGTAATTAGTGATATCGATGGTAGATATAAAATTAAAGTATCTTCTTATTCATATCTGGTATTCTCATATATCGGATTTCAACCTCAGGAGCAGTTGGTAAAAGAAGAGAATATGGTACTGAATATAAAAATGCAGGAATCGCAGGAAACAGTACTGAATGAAGTAACTATTACAGGTACAGGCCCGCAAAAAAAGATTACTCTTACTGGTGCAGTTGCTACGGTAAAAGTTAATGACATCAAGGCTCCTACCAGTAGCATAACCAATTCTCTGGCTGGAAATGTTGCCGGTGTGATGGCTATGCAAACATCCGGGCAACCAGGAGATAACAGTTCCGAATTCTGGATACGTGGGATTTCTACTTTTGGTGGCGGAGCCAGTGCATTAGTTTTAGTTGACGGTTTTGAACGTAGTTTGAATGAGATTAATGTGGAAGATATTGAATCATTTTCCGTCCTCAAAGATGCGTCAACAACTGCTATTTATGGTTCTCGTGGTGCAAATGGGGTAATATTAATTACCACCAAACGCGGACGTTCCGGGAAAGTAGAAGTAGATGCCAAAGCCGAATATACCTATACAAAACGAACGTTTACTCCCAAATTTGTAGATGGGCCTACCTATGCGACTCTTTTAAATGAGGCGCTTACCACACGCAATCGTCCGGCCATGTATTCATCTGATGAATTAATGATGATCCGGAATGGGTTGGATCCGGATTTATATCCGAATGTAGACTGGATGGATATTTTATTAAAAGACGGTGCTCCCACTTATCGTGCCAGTGTGAATGTGAAAGGAGGAGGCTCTACCACCAGTTATTATCTTTCGGGTAGTTATCTGGATGAAGGAGGTATGTATAAAACGGATAAAACGCTTAAAGAGTACAATACAAATGCTAACTATAAGCGGTATAATTATCGTTTGAATCTGGATATGAAAGTAACAGAATCTACCATGTTAAAAGTAGGTGTTGCCGGAACACTGGAAAAACAAAATCATGCAGGTGCCGGGTCTGAACATATCTGGCATTCGGTTTTGGGTTATAATCCGGTATTGGTACCACAGGTTTACTCCAATGGATATGTTCCATCCTTTCAATATCAGTCAAATGATGACTATGTAGAAAGCTATTATAATCCATGGACAATAGCAACTCAAACTGGTTATTCCGAAGTATGGAAAAATAAAATTCAGACCAATATAACGTTAGAACAAAAACTCGATTTTATTACGAAAGGTCTACATTTCAATGCTCGTTTCGGATATGATACGTACAATGAAAACTATATTCAGCGCAGAAAAAATCCTGAAATGTGGAGAGCTGAACGACTCCGCGATTCTAAAGGGAATGTTGTTTATAACCGGATGGTAACAGAGCGCTTAATGCAGCAATTCTCCACAGCGACCGGTCAGCGTAATGAGTTTTTTGAAGCTGAGCTTATTTACCAGCGTACGTTTGGTGATCATAGTGTAAACGGTATCATCAAATACAACCAGGATGCAGAAATCAACACTTCTAATATTGGTGAAGATTTTATCAGAGGTATTGACCGCCGTCATCAGGGGGTAGCCGGAAATGTAGGGTATGGTTATAAGAATCGTTATTATTTCAATTTCAATTTCGGATATAACGGATCGGAAAACTTTGCCAAAGGTCATCAATTCGGTTTCTTTCCTGCCTATTCAGGAGCCTGGAACGTTGCGGAAGAAAGTTTTATAAAGGATAATATATCCTGGCTGGCCATGTTTAAAATACGTTATTCGTATGGTGAAGCTGGTAATGATAATATTGGTAAAGATAAAGATAAAATGCAGGATCGTTTTCCTTATCTGGCCACGTATGGTAATGTGGATGGCTACAATTGGGGAGATTTGGGCAGCCGTTTTGCTTATAATGGACTTACTGCTACCCGTGTATCCTCTACTAGCGTAACCTGGGAATATGCTAAAAAAACATGATTTGGGATTAGATATTTACCTGATGAATGATAAATTTGGTCTTACAGTTGACTATTTTAATGAAAAACGTGAAGGTATATATATGGAGCGGAGGTACCTACCGGGTACAGTGGGTTTACAAAGTTCCAACCCGTTAGCTAATTTAGGTACTGTTAAGTCTGAAGGTTTTGATGGTAATTTTAGCTATGCAGAAAGGCTGGGAGATGTAAATCTGACTCTGCGTGGAAACTTTACATACAGTAAAAATGAAATATTAGAAGCTGACGAGCAATATAGTAATTATCCATATACAAGACAGGCCGGTTTTCGGGTAGATCAGGCCAGAGGATTGATTGCTGAGGGACTTTTTACCAGTTATGAAGAAATCCGTAATAGTCCCACTCAATTTGGAGATGTAATGCCTGGAGATATTAAATATAAAGATATTAATGGTGACGGGGTTATTAATGATGATGATATTGTACCTATTGGTTCTACTACAAAACCGAATTTGATTTACGGTTTTGGCCTCTCTGTGACCTGGAAAGGTTTTGATGTGAATGTTCACTTTCAGGGAGCAGGAAAATCAAACTTCTTTATTGACGGCCCCAGTGTTTATCCTTTTCAAAGTGGTGAGTGGGGAAATATTTCAACAGATGTCGTTAATTCTAACCGATGGATACAGGATGTAAATGAAGACCCTAATGCTAAATATCCTCGTCTGAGTTATGGAGGTAACGAGAATAATTACAGACATTCAACCTATTGGCTACGGGATGGTTCTTACCTTCGTTTGAAAACGCTGGAATTGGGTTATACACTCCCACAGGTTCTTACAAATAAGGTATTTCTCAGAAACGTACGTGTTCACTTTATCGGACAGAATCTATTTACGTTTGCTAAGTTTAAATTGTGGGATCCGGAATTGGGTAGTTCAAATGGGCAGAAATATCCTTTAGGAAAAACATTTACTGTAGGACTCTCTGTAAATATTTAAAAGGATTTATTATGGAAAAGAAATATAATTTACTTACTATACTTTGTGCTGTGATATGTTTTAGCTCTTGTAGTGATTACCTGAGCGTGGAACGGTATTTTAATGACAGACAGGACCTGGAACGTATTTTTAAAAGCAGGGACTATACCGAAGAATGGCTGGCAAATGGCTATTATCAACTCCTTAGCAGTAATCTGGATATCGGACACGTAAAATTTACTGTCAGTAATTTTTCAGATGATATGACTTTCAATGAAGATCCCAGTTTTAATGGTAATTCAATTTCTTTTCAGGACTTTAAAGCCGGATCGTATGATATTGATCGTCTGAATGGTTCCTGGACTCAATCTTATAAAGGAATCCGGCAGGCGTCTATCTTAATAGAAAACGTAGATATCAATGAAGACTTTACCAAAGAGGAGATTGATGATATTAAAGGACAGGCTTATTTTCTTCGTGGTTATCTGTATTGGTTACTAATCCGGAAATATGGCCCTGTACCTATTCTTCCTGATCAGGCATTAGATTATGATGCGAGTTATGATGAACTTTCTTATCCGAGAAACTCCTATGATGAGTGTGTGGAATATATCGCAGAACAGATGTTGCTGGCAGCTTCATTAATGAAGCCCGATCGTGATGCCCGGAGTGCCGGCCGTCCTACTGTGGGATCTGCTTTGGCGGTGCGTGCGAAAGCCTATCTGTATGCTGCCAGTCCGTTATTCAATGGTAATCCAGAAATGGCCGACTTTGTAGATCATGAGGGACGGATACTGATTTCACAGGAGTACGATCATAGCAAATGGGCGAGAGCAGCGGCAGCAGCTTTGGATGTGATAGAGTTGGGCAAATATAAATTGTTTGTAAGTGCTGCCCGTAAAACAGGAAGTGAAGCCTATCCGGCTACTATTACTCCTCCTTATCATCCCGTTTATTCTGAAGCCAATTGGCCGGATGGTTGGGCAGATATTGATCCGATGGAATCTTACCGCGCGTTATTTAATGGTGATTTGTATGTAAACGAAAATCCGGAATTAATTTTTACACGGGGGGGTAATCAGCTGGATGCCGAATATGGTATTACCTCTCTTACCATCCATCAAATGCCACAAAAGTTAGGAGGATATAATTGTCATTGTGTAACCTGAAAACAATGTGACGCCTACTCGATGGCTATTGGAAAACGTTTTTGACCGAAGTACAAGTGAGAAAGGTTTGGTGGGTGAAGGAGAAGAAGGTGACTATGTTCCTTTAACCAAAGGAGTATGGAAAGAATATGCAAACCGTGAACCCCGCTTTTACGCTTCTGTCGCTTATAATGGAGCTATATGGCCGGGAACAAGTTCCAAGAAAGAGGAATTTCGTAATTTCCAGGTTTGGTATTACAGAGGGCAGGAAGAAGGGCGTACAGCTACTTCTGAACGCTGGCAACCTACCGGGATTGGTATGATGAAATATGTGAATCCGAAAGACAATACGAAAGAAGATGGATACATTTATCCGAAAGCAGACCCTGCGATCCGGTATGCCGATATTTTACTTATGTATGCGGAGGCATTAAATGAAGTAGGTGAAACTTCTTATTCTATTCCTTCCTGGGACGGCCTTAAAACCTATACTATTACACGTAGTATTCCGGAAATGAAAGCTGTTATTACTCCCATACGTATATACGGGCGGGTGTTCCTGATTATGATGATATTGAGCCGGGTGGAGTATATGAGAGTCCGGATTTATTACGGAAAGCCATTAAACGGGAACGACAGATTGAATTATTTGCTGAAAATCAGCGGTATTATGATTTGAGACGCTGGAAAGACGCCCCGGCTGAAGAAGGACAGGCCATGTATGGATGTAATACATTTATGACGAAAGATAATCCTGAATATTTCTATGAGCAGGTAGAAATACCTCATCTGGTCATGGTATTTTCCAAAAGAATGTATTTCTGGCCTATTCGCCGGGATGAACTTAAGAGAAATCATCGGCTTACCCAGGCACCGGGATGGCATACTTTTGACTAATAATTATATATTCTAAAATAGATATTATGAGAAGATTATTTATATATATAACTGTAATAGTTCTATTCTGTGCATGTAATGATGAATGGAAAGAGGAGCTGTATATCCAAATGGTTTCTTTAAAAGCACCGATTAACAGCGATGAAGTTTCGGCAATTTATGTCCGTTACCAACCGGAAGGTAAGGTAACCTATAAACTACCCGTTATCGTAAGTGGTTCCAACGTCAATGAGCGGGATTTGTATGTACGTATAGGTATAGACCGGGATACACTTCAAATTTTGAATGAAACCAAATATAGTACTCGTGAAGATTTGTACTATCTTCAGTTGCCTGATTCGTATGTGGAGTTTCCTTCTCCGACCTGTCATATCCCTCCTGGTTCCAGTCTGGAAATGTTTAATATTAATTTTAATTTTGAAGGTTTGGACCTGGTGGAGAAATGGGTGTTACCTTTGACCATAGAAGATGAACCGTCCTATAAAATGAACCGTCGTAAAGGCTGGAATAAAGCGCTGCTCCGGATATTTCCGTTTAATGATTATTCCGGTACGTATGGTGCAACAGGGATGAATATCAATTTCAGAGAAGAAACTGAATCTCCGATGAATGTAGGGTCCCGTACCGCATTGGTTGTAGATGAGAATACTATATTCTTCTACGCCGGGATTACGGAAGAAAAATCTGTAAACAGAGCAATCTATAAAATGAAGGTTACTTTTGAAGAACCGGATTCAGTAGATGCAGATGGAGAAATAACCGGAAAACTAACCATAGGCGATAATCCGGATATAAATTTAAAACTTCTGTCTCAGCCTACTTATAAGATTACAGAGGAGATGGATGCGGTAAAGCCATATCTGTTACACCGGTATATAACCCTTTATATGGAATATCAATATGATGATATAACTTCTTCTGAAGGAGATAAAGAGCTTACTTATACCTGTAAAGGATCGATGATTCTGGAACGTAAAATAAATACCTTAATACCTGATGAAGACCAGGCTATTGAATGGAATTAATTGTAGTATAATATAAGTACATACAAAAAGCGTGTAGATTGGAAGACCCATACTACACGCTTTTTTATATTATCTTTTTATAAAAACTTTACTCCTGTGCCAGCGAATTCCAGCCCTGTGCTTTTAATTCCACTTCTCCACCGTCCCGTCCGACAAGTAAAGTTCCGAATTCCGGTTTGGTGATATGTCCTATAATACGTACACCTTTTATAGCGGCAACTTTATCGTGGTCGGTTAGAGGTACGGTAAATAACAACTCATAGTCTTCCCCTCCGTTCATGGCTGCAGTAATAAGATTCATATTGAATTGTTCAGCCATAGAAGCTGTCTGGAAATCAATAGGAATCCGTTCCTCGTATATCTGGCAACCTACATTACTTTCACGGGCAATGTGGAGTAACTCGGAAGACAGGCCGTCCGATACATCTATCATAGAGGTAGGTTTTACGTCGTTTTTAGCCAGTAGCTCTACAATATCTTTGCGGGCTTCCGGTTTTAACTGGCGTTCCAGCAAATATTCTTTACCACTGAAATCCGGAGTGAAATCTTTTTCACCTTTGAATATCTGTTTTTCTCTTTCCAGCAATTGCAGACCCATATAAGCGGCTCCTAAATCTCCGGACACACATATCAGATCCGTTTCTTTTGCTCCGCTACGGTACACAACCTGATCTTTTTCCGCTTCGCCCAGACAGGTAGTGCTGATAGTTAGTCCGGTGAGTGAAGCCGACGTGTCACCGCCTACCAAATCCACTCCATAGACTTCACATGCCAGCGTAAGTCCGCTGTAAAACTCTTCCAGATCTTCTACACTGAAACGTTTCGATATTCCCAGAGAGACTGTAATCTGTTTAGGACGTCCGTTCATCGCATATACATCTGAAAAGTTTACAACAGCTGATTTATATCCTAAATGTTTCAGGGGAACATAGGTAAAGTCGAAATGAATCCCCTCCAGTAAAAGGTCTGTTGTTACTAATATTTCTTTATTCTGATAATCCAGTACGGCAGCATCATCACCGACCCCTTTTACTGTACTGCTGTTCTTTAGTTCAATTTTTTCTGTCAGGTGGCGGATTAACCCGAATTCACCTAATGTTCCTATTTCAGTTCTTTTATTCATACTGTATATTAAATTCTACTCTTTTTAAAATCGCTGACATGTTTGATAATAACTTCATTAAACGGAGCATAGTTCTTGGATTGAATATGTACCGTAATCGGTAGATAGTAAAGCCGGCTTTTCCATTCAGCAGGCAAATGCTTATTATCCCGCAGGCGTACAGCATCTTTTTCTGTTGTAAGAATGAGGGTATTGGGAGAGTCATGCTTTTTGAAAGCCTCATTTATTTTTTTGATATCTTTCCGGCTATAGTTGTGATGGTCAGCAAAAATAAACGGAAGTATATTTTCCGAATACTTCCCGATCTCTTCCTGGAATAACTCCGGTTTAGCAATACCTGCCAGCAGGATAATCGTATCCTCTTTATGGATGCGGGTTAATTTCCGGTTGACGGTTTCTTCCGGAAATACAGGTGTTAATTCTCCATATTCTATATGCGTAAAATATAAAAGCTGGTGGGACCATAAATTCAGGTTTTCTTCCAGAATCCGGTAATCAATAGGATGTAAATCTGTATCACATTTGGTCACCATGACGATGTCGGCCCGTAAAGCACCACTTTTAGACTCCCGCAAACGTCCTACCGGAAGTAATTTGTCCTGATAAAACAACCGGTGATAATCAGTTAACAGAATAGACAGTGAAGGTACCACATAGCGGTGTTGGTAACCATCGTCCAGCAGAATAACATCGGGACGTTGTTCCTCCGGCAACGCTAACAAGTGCCTGATGCCTCTTCTTCTGTTTTCATCTACCGCTACCAGTATTTCCGGAAACTTTAATTTAATCTGATACGGTTCATCTCCGATGGTTTTACTTGAACTTTCAGGAGAAGCCAAAAGAAATCCTTTTGTTTTCCTTTTATAGCCACGGCTTAACACCGCTACTTTGTATTGATCTTTTAATAACCGGATGATGTACTCTGTATGGGGCGTTTTCCCTGTTCCTCCAACGGTCAGGTTTCCTACACAGATAACCGGGATAGGAAACTGTTCGGAAGAAAGAATTCCTTTATTGAACATAAAATTCCGGAACCATACACCTATCCTGTAAAAGAAAGAGACAGGGTAAAATATCCGGTTAAAACGAATAGTGTTTTCTGATTCCATAGGTATTTATAATGTGGATGCTTCAAAAGGTAACCGGCAAAGAATACCCATATCAAATTCTCTGTTTTGCAGAGATTCAAATAGTTCAAAATCTTTTCCTAATATATCTTTAACCATCCTGTTTTTTATACCTGCAAAGCCTTTATCAAAAATCTCTTTGAAAAAGTCTTTGGTTGTATCTACTTCCATCACCGAGTAAGTATCAACAGCCGCTAATTCGGCAGCACTCCTGATAGCTGTTTGTATATCACCCAGTTCATCAATAAGCCCGTTTTGCAAAGCCTGTTCGCCGGTCCATACCCGTCCCTGTGCAATCCGGTCGATCTGCTGGATAGTCATACCACGTCCTTCTGCACAGCGGCTGAGGAAAGTTTCATACCCTTTTTCTACATACCGTTGAATAAGAGCCTTTTCATCTTCACGCATAGGGCGGGAAATATCTCCTAAATCACCGAAACGGTTTGTTTTAACTACATCCGTTGTTACCCCTATTTTATTAAATAAACCGGAAGCATTCGGGAACAACCCAAAAATACCTATAGAACCGGTTAGAGTGTTGGGTTCTGCGATTATTTTATTAGCTGCACAGGAAATATAATAACCTCCTGAAGCTGCTACGTTTCCCATAGATACAACGACGGGTTTAATCTCTTTTAGTTGTTTTACCTCATGCCATATCTGATCTGATATATAGGCACTGCCACCGGGTGAATTAACACGTAATACCACCGCTTTTACATCATCATTATTTTTCAGTTTAACCAATTCATTGACCAGTTTTTCTGAGATAACCTGTTCTGAACTATAAACAGAACCATCCTCCGGGCGTATTTCTCCCTCAGCATACAACACGGCGATTTTCTCCTTATGTACAGGCTGCTTTTCTTTAATCGTTTTGATTTTATTGATTCCGGCAGTTTCCAGTTTTTTACCCGCTTGACCGGATAATTCCAGAATGAATTGTTCTACTTCCGTTTTATATTTTAACTCGTCTACCAGACCTGTTTCTATTGCTTTTCCGGCTTCGGCGAATGCATACCCTTCATCCGCAAAGAGATTTATATTCTCTGGCCTGATGCCTCTGCTTTCTGCAATCTGTTGCGTGATATTGTTCCAGATAACCTGTTGATAGGATTCAATTTGTTGACGATTCTCTTCACTTAAACTGGTGCGCATGTATTTTTCCGGGAAACCTTTGTGAGTACCTACCTTAAATACATACATCTGGACACCAATTTTATCCATCAGGCCTTTGTAGAAAACAGTTTCGGACGAAAGACCTCTTAGCAGGACTGTTCCTTCCGGATTCAGAAAAATCTTATCAGCAACCGAGCACAGATAATAACCGGCCTGTGTAAATGTACCCCCATAGGCCACTACGAATTTACCACTTTCCTTAAAGTCCGTTAAAGCCCTGCGAATAGCATCCACATGTGCAGAACCTGCACTTAACATGCCTCCTTCCAGATAGATACCTCTGATATTTTCATTCTCTTTCGCTATCCGTATAGAATTCAGAATATCGTTTAAGGATAATTCATAACTATTTTTTCCAATCAGGAAGTCCAAAGGATTTTCCCCAACAACTTCTGATATAACCCCGGAAAGCGAAAGTTTAAAAACCGCATTATTCTTAGGTACATATTCACTGGGCGTTCCTGTAGAACTGATCAGACTAACCAAAAGCGAAAAGCTTAATAATATAAGAAATCCTCCAGCCAGGAAAACCCCTAAAGCTGAAGCGAACATCATTTTAAAGAACTGTCTCATTTATAGATTCATTTTTATTTTCAAATTCATTTAATCCGTTGACTGACGGCATCAATTTCTGTATTGCTTAAACAGATCTGCTCATAGACATCCTGAAGTAAGCCTGCTGATATCTTTTCAAAATCCTCCGGTTGCGAAATGATAAACAACCCACCCATATCAGCAGCTCCCGGACTGGATAATAAATGTTCTTTTCCGGTAGCTTCATATTGCCAGGGACGATGCTTTTTCCGTGGAATAAGAATGGTGGTCCAGCCACTGCTTTCGTATCTGCAAAAAAGATTCATCATGGGTTCTCCTTCCGTTGGATGATATTCCTGCAAAGCCTGGCAGACTTTATCAAAAAGTTTAGCCGCCTCTATCCACTCAGTTGTCCTCATAACAAATCCGTTCCGGAGGTAGTTTTTCAAAGCATAGACAGAGCCCTCTTTCCCTTCCCAAACCGTGGATAATTTAGTCTCCTTTATTTGTTCAAATTCATAGTCCAAAGGCATATAATTACGTGTTCCGGCCTGAAAATGCATATGGTCAGGAGCCGATGCCCCACTTTGCGGACCGTTGTAAAATACAGTAAATGCATCCAGACGGCGGGTCATCTCCAACATATCAGGAAAGCGGCCGCGGATGGATTGTGCCACATGTGCACGTGCTGAAATCGTAAAATGTTCCGGAAAAATCGGATAAGGATTACACAGTACCAGATAATCACTACCAAAAGGCAACCGCTCCTGTTCGACCGGTAGATTATCCGGACACAGGAAACAACGTCTCTTTTTCAGAAATTCGGGATCTACGTTTGCTCCCGAGGACTGTACCCGTGAAGGATTAAACTGGACTTTTATTTCGAAACCGTTAAAAGTAAAAACTTTATATTGAACATTTTTAAATGCTTCATAGTTTTTCTTAGCCAAAGGCCATGTTGCCAGTTGTTTAATCAACATCTCCTTTGCCTGTGAAGAACTTACCCATATATTTGGTTTCATAAACTACTATTCAATAACGTAAACTACAAAAATAAGCATATTAAAGGATAATTCCCGAT
>JAJBTP010000581.1 GCA_020860805.1 Tannerellaceae bacterium
AATTAATAAGTCTATATTTGAGGATTAACAACCCTCGCAGAGGCGGGAGATTAAAGAAAACATTGTCGAATTAAAAATTTATTTAACCATGGCAGAAAAAACAAGATACTCGGATGCTGAACTGGAGGAGTTCCGCGCTATTATATTGGACAAGCTGGAAGTGGCTAAGAAAGATTATGAGTTGTTGAGAGAGGGAGTAACCAATTCGGACGGAAATGACGTATCTGATACGTCTCCTACGTTTAAAGTATTGGAAGAAGGTGCTGCAACTCTGTCAAAAGAAGAAGTAGGTCGTTTGGCGCAACGTCAGATGAAATTCATTCAGAACCTGCAGGCCGCTTTGATCCGGATTGAAAATAAAACGTATGGCGTTTGCCGTGAAACCGGTAAACTGATTCCGAAAGAAAGGTTGCGTGCCGTACCTCATGCTACGTTAAGTATCGAAGCTAAACAAGGAGGCGCTCGCTAAATGAAATATCAGAAAGGTTGGGGAGCAGTATTGATTATTTTACTACTCCTTATTCTTGATCAGGCTTCCAAGATATGGATTAAGACTCACATGCAACTGTATGAATCGTTTGAAATAACCCCATGGTTTCATATCTATTTTACGGAAAATCCCGGGATGGCTTTTGGGATACAGCTCATTGGTAAATTGTTTCTGACTATTTTCCGGATTTTTGCCGTTGGTTTTATTGGCTATTACCTGTATAAAATTATCAAACAAGGTTACAAATTTGGTTATATAGCCTGCATTGCTCTTATTTTTGCGGGAGCAATCGGTAATATTATTGACTCTATTTTTTATGGAGTTATTTTTGACCATAGTTACGGACAGGTAGCTACCTTTATGCCTGAAGGAGATGGATATGCACGCTGGTTACATGGTAAAGTCGTGGATATGTTGTATTTTCCGTTAATAGAAACAACACTTCCATCCTGGATTCCTATATGGGGGGGGCAGGACTTTGTCTTTTTCCGTCCTATCTTTAACCTGGCCGACTCTGCTATTTGTGTAGGCGTTTTTATCCTGTTTATTTTCTATCGTGTCACCCTGACCAACAGCATGTCAAAAGAAGAACCAAAGGTGAATGCAGTTGAAGAAAAATAAATATGTATATCTGTTAGGAGGCCTATTGCTACTCTATGCCTGTAGTAAAGCACCCAGTGGTATTCTTTCCGAAAAGAAGATGCAGGCAGTGCTTACTGATATGCAAATAGCCGAAGCTATGATAGGGGTCGACTATAAAGCCTATCAGGACAGTGGCTATAAAGAGGCCCTGTATGAGTCGGTTTTTCAAAAACATAAAATAACACAGGCAACCTATGATAGTTCGTTGGTGTGGTATGGAAAAAATCTGGATGTATTCATGAAAATGTATGAACGGGTCCGGAATGACCTTGACGAACAACTTCGTGGTCTGGGAAATGTACAGGCAAGTGCCACAACATCCACCAAAAACGATTCGGTAGATATCTGGCCACGCCGGCCTTATTTTATTTTCACACCGGAAGCACCTTTTAACGGGCTGACTTTTGATATTAAACCGCAGCGTAATTATTCATCGGGTAGCCGTTTTGTATTAGGGATGCGTGTATGGGGTATTAACTCAAATATGACCCATTTCCCGGAAGTGCGGATATCGATTGTACAGGCTGATACGGTTATTACGGTTAATAATGTGATTACAACCGATGGATATCATAAGACAACGATTCAGAGTATGCCGACCCGTCAGGTAAAAGAAGTCTATGGAGTGATTCGGCTGGATAATACGGATGCCAATTATTTCCGTATTTATACAGATAGTCTTAACCTGATGCGTTATAACTACCGGAGTGATTTTACACAAGCTGCTGATTCAACATCCGTCGAAGCTACGGATACACCGCAATAACCGGTATGCGTAAATTAGCATCTCATTATATACTATGTGGTGAACTGTTTCGTTTTCATTGCCTTGCAATAGATGCGGAACAGTTTTCTTCTATCTATCCTTTGGAACAGGAAGAAGCAGGGGTTGCTTTTTACAATGGATTGTTGTGGGTATTACCGGCCTCACTTCCTGCAAAAGAATTACCGTGGCATACCTGGCAGAAAAGTACTCCTGCTATACCCCTTAAAGAGAAAATACAAACTCTTGATATAGGATATCCTGTTCAACCGGACGATACCATAATGGTGTGGCATTTTCCGGATTTAACGTTGTCGGCGTCTGAATTCAGCGCAGATAATAGCCGTGGCAATACCTACATTCAGCGACTCTGAGGCTGCATGCCCAACCGGGTAATCCGGTATATACAATTTTTCGTTTATTACCTTTTCTACTTCCGGGCGGATACCGTTTCCTTCATTCCCCATGACAATTACCCCGTTGGAAGTCAGTTCTTTTTCGTACATATCTACGCCATCCAGAAAAGTACCATAGATAGAAATCTCATCCTTTGCCTGTTGACTCAACCATACAGGCAGGTCTGTATAATAAACTTTTACGCGCGAAAGAGCGCCCATCGTTGCCTGTACGGTTTTAGGAGCGAACGCATCAGCCGTATCCGGACTGCAAACCATATGCCGGATACCATACCAGTCAGCCAGCCGGATAATGGTTCCCAGATTACCGGGGTCCTGTATACCATCCAGTGCCAGAACAAGTTCTTCAGCCGGATTTATATCTTCAGCCTGTTCCTCAGGTAGCCGGAAGATAGCCAGCACATCCTGTGGGGTTTTCAGGAAACTGGCTTTTTTTAAATCCTCTTCATCTGCTTCCAGTAATTCTTTAACAGGAATATCTCCCTGGGTAGCCATCCAGGAAGGTTTAGCCAGAATTAGTTCACATTCAAAACTATGCAGCATATCAGCCACCAGTTTATTCTCTTCAGCTACGAAAACACCCTGTTCCGTACGGAACTTTTTTTTCTCCAGCGAGTGGATATATTTTAGTTTGTTTTTGCTAATCATTATTTTAGAAGTCAAAGAAGTCAAAGAAGTCAAAGAAATTCTTACTCACACTGTGTATTAACTCCTTTGACATCTTTAACTTCTATTTTTCTTCCAAAATTAGGGGAAATAATTTAAATTAATCTACTTTTGCTATTCGTAAATTTTAATTGCCAATTGAAGAAGAAATAGTCAGTTGTCAATTGTTCCTTGTCAATTTGAAAAAATGCGGCTTACTCGTACTATCATATATATAATTTTGCTGACAGCTCTGCTTGCTTCCTGTACCTCCACCAAATATGTAGGACCAGGTGAATATCTGTTGGATAAGAATATTATTCATTCTGATAATAAAGATTATAAAGCAATAGACCTGAAAGGTTGCCTGCAACAGCAACCCAACTTTAAAGCATTCGGATTGGTTAAATGGCAATTGTATGTCTATAACTGGTCGTCGGCCAAACGTTCCCATACCTGGTGGAACCGCCAGTGGCGCCGTATTGGTGAAGCCCCTATCATATTGGATACCCTACTGGTGGAACGTTCGGTCGACCAGCTGGAGCGGTTTATGGAAAATAAAGGTTACCTGAATGCCCGGGTAACAGCCTCTATTGATACAATCCGCCCTAAAAAAGCAGTTGTCACCTATACCATCCAAAGCAATGAACCGTACCGGATTAGTCATTATGATATTCATCTCAATGACGCCCGTATTGATAGTATTGCCCACCTGACTGCAAGCAGGCGTACCCGTCGGATGACCTCCCCGTTTTCACCACCCGTTACGGATGATTATGTTTCGCTGGTACACGAAGGTAGTCTGTTTGACAGAGATGTACTTGACCGGGAACGGCAACGTATCTCTACCCTGTTACGCAGGAGAGGATATTACAATTTTAATAAGGAATACCTCGAATACCTTGCGGATACCACCTACCACCAGCATGGCGTTGATTTAGAAATGGAATTACGTCCTTACCGGCAGGTGATGGCAGATGGAAGCATCCGGCTGGAATCTCATAAACAATATTATATTAAAGATGTCACTATCCTGACGGATTATGACCCCCTCCGGTTGGATGGCGAGATATTTACTCCAACCGATTCCGTACAGGCGGGTGATGTAAAAATTATTTATGGACAAAGCGGGCGTATATTTCGTCCGAGTGTTTTGCGCCGTGCCAATTTTATTCGTCCCGGCCGTTTGTATAATGACCGTACGGTAGATCAGACCTATTCAACCCTTTCTTCTTTCCGGGCGTTGAGTAATGTTAACTTCCGGTATGATGAATTTATGGAAAACG
The DNA here is from genome assembly GCA_020860805.1 of Tannerellaceae bacterium. Classification (GTDB taxonomy): domain Bacteria; phylum Bacteroidota; class Bacteroidia; order Bacteroidales; family Tannerellaceae; genus UBA4116. Next base: position 4,243 of record JAJBTP010000581.1, read on the forward strand.
ATACTATGAAGTTGCATGCCTATATCCTTACTACGCCGGCCAAAGTACATGGTATCGGGTTTGATATCGAAGGTACCAACTCGGCAGGTGACCTGGGGTTTGCAGCCAGTACCAATTACCAGCACCGTAATTTGTTCAAAGGTTCAGAGGTTTTTTCCGTAAAAGTTAGGGGGGCTTATGAGGCACTGACAAGTGGTGATGCAGGCAGTTATTGGGAAATAGGAGGGGAGACTTCTCTTACTGTTCCCCGTTTTGTATTCCCATTCCTGCGGGAAGATTTTCGCCGTCGTTTGCGGGCTACTACCGAATTTCGTGCCAGCTATAATCGCCAGCGCCGTCCGGAATATGATCGTGCTATCCTTTCCGGAGGCTGGAACTACCATTGGCAGGACCGTTCTAACACCCTGGCACGCCATACCTTTAAATTGCTGGATGTGGATTATCTCTTTATACCCCGTATACAAGCGGATTTCCTGGATAAACTACATGAAACAACCCGTACCTACAATTACACTAATCAGTTTATTGTAGGAATAGGATATACCTTCCTGTTTAATAATTATAATCCGCAGAACCGCCAGCGTAATACCCATTCGTTCCGCTTCTCGGTAGATATGGCAGGGAACCTCTTGTATGGGCTCTCCAAACTAACCGGAGCCGAAAAACATGTGAATCTGAAAGAGGATGGCCAGCCGGAAGGTGACCCCCGTTACCGGTTGTTCGGTATTTATTACTCCCAGTTTGCCAAAGCTGATTTTGACTTTAGCAAAGGTATCGCTATTGATTCCCGCAACCGCATTGCTTATCGTTTCGGGGTAGGAGTCGTTTATCCCTATGGGAATGCAACCGAAGTGCCGCTGGAACGGCGTTACTTCTCCGGAGGTGCCAACAGTGTTCGTGGATGGTCGGTTCGTTCGCTGGGACCTGGCAGCATGTCCAAAGACAGTGCTAACTTTGTTACCCAGGCAGGAGATATCCGGTTAGATTTAAGTGTTGAGTATCGCACCAAACTATTCTGGAAACTTGAACTCGCAGGCTTCCTGGATGCCGGTAATATCTGGACCATCCGTAACTACGAATCCCAACCCAGAGGACAGTTTAGCTTTTCCCGCTTCTACAAAGAGATTGCATTTTCATACGGAGTAGGCTTACGTCTTGACTTCGATTTCTTCCTGATCCGCTTCGATACCGGTTTCAAAGTCTACGATCCTCAGGGAGAAGGCAAATACAAATGGGCTATCGCGAATAATGCATTCTTCAAAGATAATTGTGCCGTTCATTTTGCAGTGGGATATCCGTTCTAATGAGAAGAGGCTATTCTATCCTGTAGATGAAAATAGCCTCTTTTTTTGTTAGTTATTGATACTCAAATTAAACGAGTGTTTACCTGCACTGAGTTTAATTATTCTCTCTCCCTTAACATAGTCAGGAAGATAGAGCGTTGTCGTACTATTGGGGGGAACCGTTATCTGATAGGTAACGGTGTTCTTTTTCTTCCATTCCCAGCGGGAAATAATGGAACCGTACGGAGATTCGTGTTGAGCTTCGAAATGTTTTAGCTCCCTTACGAAATTAGGACGCAGAATGATATGTTTAAATCCGGGTTGTTCGGCATCCGGAAAAATACCTCCTAATCCTTTATAAAACCATCCTCCAATTTCGCCAAACATCATATGGTTATCCGAGATATCTCTTTCGGCCTCCAAATCCCAGTTTTCCAACAAAGTAGTGGCACCATTTACAATCCACCGCCCCCAGGATGGATACGTATCCTGTGCAGCTATTTTATAAGCAGCCTGATGATATCCGTTTTCGCTTAATGCGTTTAATATAGCTTTTGCCCCCAGTACACCGACATCCAGATGGAAACCGGCATCTTCAACCTTTTGCGCCAGGTTTTTTGCTACTTTTCCTATCATCTCTTCCGGTACTATTTTCCATTGCAGGGGAACACTCAGTTCGGTTTGTGTACCGCTGGCATAGATACCGGTTTCCCTGTTCAGGTATTTCGTGTTGACAGCCTCTTTAATCTTTTCCGCCAGAGTAGAATAATACCGGAAATCTTCTTCCTTATTGAAGAGTCTGGCAGCTTCTGCCAGTATTTTTGTGTCCACATAAAAATAAACGGACGATGTCAGTTCTTTATTGGAATGTGATTTTACCGGAACCCAGTCACCACGTCCCCAGCTGGTCAGACGGTTAGGACTGGTGCGGTCTACATAATCAATATACCGTTTAATACTTTCATAACAATCTGCTAAAGGTTTGCTATCTCCATAAAACAGATACAGGTTCCAGGGAATAATGGCAATTGTACTGGTCCAGTCCAGACCGTTATCCGTACCATATCCCCATCCTCCTGTAGGAATAATATCCGGTAAAACCCCATTGGGTTGCTGTTCGTCCCGGTGGTCGGCCAGCCATTTCTCATATACAGTAATACCGTCAAAATTATAGAGTGCCGTTTCGATAGCGAAATGCCCGTCGCCGGTCCATCCGTTCTTTTCACGTTGCGGACAATCCGTCGGATATCCCATTAGATTGGAAAGATAAGCATTATTGGTTGCCCACCATAGTTTATTAATTAATTCACTGGATGTATGAATCCTGCCCGCAGCCGGCACATCACTGTGCATAAAATAAGCGGTAAGACTATTCCGGTCAAGTTCAACCGGCTTGTCGCTGGTTACCTCTACATAACGGAAACCTTTGTAATTGAATTTAGCCATAAATTCATCTTCTCCCTGTCCACTCAGAATCAGAATATCTGTTTGAAAGGGATCCTTCTCCTGGTCTCCCCGGTAATATACATCAATGTTCGACATATCCAGGTATCCATTCGGATAAAGACGTTCTCCGTGTTTAAGTTTAATCACGGTTCCTTCTTCGCCTGATACCTGTATCCGGGTTACTCCCGACATATTTTGTCCGAAATCGAATAAGTAGGTATTCTTATCCAGTTTCTTAACCGATTGGGCGGCTATAGCCTGTACATTACGTACCGGACGAATCTGCTGGGCTGTTACCTGTTGTGAAGGAGCTCCTCTGTAACCAACCCTTTGCCATCCGGAATCGTCAAACTGAGCCGTACTCCAGCCTTTCTGCTCCAGTCTGGCATCATAATGTTCGGCTGTATAAATACTGTTAAACAGGATAGGGGAATCTGCTTTTTTCCAGCTTAAGTCAGTAGGGATTGTTTCTACACTGCCATCTGTATAGGTAATCCGTAAATCCATACAAAAAGCAGGCCGGTTACGCCAGGGAGCCCGGTCGAAGTCCCACACCGCTTTGGACTGATGATTATACCACCCATTGCCTAACAACGCACCTATTGCATTTTCTCCGTTTTGAAGTTGCGAAGTAACATCATATGTTACATATAAATTTCTTCTGTCAAAACGGGTATACATTGGGTCTAAACGATGAGTACCGATTTTTTTCCCATTGATATACAATTCATACAGACCCGCTACGGCAATATACGCACGGGCAGACCGGATTTCTTTCCCGGCTGTGAATTTCTTACGGAAATAAGGCGCCGGTTCATAGTGAATATCCCGTCCGTCACTAATCCATGCACCCTGCCAGTTTTGTATATTCATCATTCCGGTTTCGAATGAATGAACAGTGGAAGAACTTTCCTGATTGTCCATATCCCAGGCATCCACTTTCCAGAAATACCGGGTAAAAGGTTCCAGACTTTTACCGGCATACACCACAGGCATAGTTTCCGAATCCGTTTTGCGGGTATCCCACATTTGACCGTTCCCGGCCAGTATATCTAAAGAATCCGTCCCAACCATAATCCGGTAAGCAGTCTGCCGGGCACCCTGCCGGCTATCCTGGAGTTTCCAGCTAAACCGGGGATTTGGATTATCAATTCCTACCGGGTTTTCAAGATGGTCACTTTTCAGGTCAGTAGGTTTAAAAGCAGATTGTCCGTTGGAAATAACAGGAAAACCGGCTATAAAAACGATAAAGAGGTTTGTAAATAACTTATTCATACCAGTATAATAATAGAATTAAAAACTATGTAGCCATGCGGAAAGGTCTTGTAGCATTTCCTTAATAAACTTAAAATCATTCCGGGCTCCCCAACCGTTTCCTCCGGAAGGATAAATGTGCAGCGAAGCAGGTATTTTATTCTTTTTTAATGCCAGGTAATAATATACACCATTTTCAGTAGTTACTACATCGTCATCGTCAGAAAATACAATAAAAGCACGGGGAGTATCCTGGGTTACCTGCTTTTCATTGGAATAAGTATCTTCCAGTTGCTGGGTCGTGGACTCTCCCAACAGATTATGACGGGAACCGGCATGTGTCAGGGACGGTTCCATAGAAATAACGGGATAAAACAAAATCTGAAAAGCCGGACGTAAACCGGATGGTAAATGAGTAGCCATCGTCGAAGCCAGATGGCCTCCGGCAGATGAGCCCATAATACCTACATCTGCCGGATTGATATTCCATTCTGTAGCTCTTTCTTTTACTATTCGTATAGCTTCTTCAGCATCCGAGAAGGGCACTTCTCTGTTTCCGCGGGGCATACGGTATTTCAATACAAACAAAGCAATTCCCTGTTCATTGAAATAGGAAGCCCAGTCATACCCTTCATGGCCGTAAGCCAATCCACCATAGGCACCTCCGGGACACGCGATCACAGCTCTGCCTGTCGCTTTTTCTGCGGATGGTAAAAACGCACGTAAAGAAGGTTTGTAATTTTGGATCGTCTCGTCAAACGGTTCATGGTCTATACCGTTTGTATTGGGTAGGCCATTTGCCCACAGATCTATATCGAATGATTCCCGGGTAGGTTGGGCAAATAGAACCCCATTTAAAATAGAAGCAAATAGAAAAGTTACATAAAAGAAAGATGCTCTCATAATAAATAATTTAGTATATGTGATTAATTGTTTTTACAGTGTATCACCAGCTTATTACCGGAAGGAATCAGTTGAAACACATAATCTGTGTAGGCTCCTTTTTTTACAGCACCAACAGGACAACTAATACTATAATTAAAGTTGTTAAAGGATGCTTCTATCTCTGACTCGTTTATCGTTTGGAACGGCAGTCTCTCTATACGCTCCTGAGGTACTTTTAATTCCAAAGCCCATCTGAAATCTTTTTCTTCCGGTTTGCAGCTAACCTCTATTTTATCTTCATGGAAATGAATCGTAAACAGATTACCATGCCGGTCGGGACATACAACCTGTAATCGGTCTTTTGCCGGTTCGGTAACAGCCGGATTGATTAAAATGATTTCGGATTTACTTCCGTCACTATGCGTATTAACAAACCGCAGGCCGGTTTTTTCCTGGGGAGTACTCCAGTAAAAACGGTCAATCACCGGTAGTGTATAATAGAAGAACTGGTTACCTGTCCCGGGTGTTTTTAAATAAGTGGATTCCACATTTTCATCAAACAAATGAATATCCCGGAAACAAAACCCATCTTTTTCCCAAAACAGATTGGAACGATAAAACCGGCTGTTATACCATACCGATTTATTATCCTGTTTACGGATATCGGTAAGGGTTGTAATAGCTGTTGCCGGAGTCGTGGGAAAAGTCTCCCTGAACCAGCTACCGGAAGTCTCCAGAGTTTCCAGCCTGATTTTACCGGCTTGTTTAAGAGATTCAAAAACAGGAAACTGCATTTCCAGTCCTTCTCCCATGCCATCCCATGTAAAAGAGTTTTCCTGGCCGGCTTGTGCATAATTGAAAGCCAGGCAAGGCTCATTTACTATCGACTCAAGGAGATATTCCACCCATTTTTTATCTTTACCCGAATCATGATATACCGGTTCCAGGGAGATAACACTCTGGTAGTGGGTGCCTACTCCGGCATCGTATTGATACATCGGGTCGCTGCCTAACATACGGAAAACAGGAACCGGAATCTGGCCGGCTTCCGTCTGTGCCGGCATATAGACATTCTTTTTACTGGGATAATAAGCCTGGTTCCAGTAACCACCCCATAGTGTATAGCCATCGGTTCCAACCTGGTCTTTGCAATTACAGGACGCTACAATGTTATATTTGTCATACATATATTGTAACGTATAGGAATCTATAAACCACGAACCTACCGACCGGGGATAGACCCCGTAAATCTCTTTGAATTTGTTCATATATACATTCACCAGTTTCGCTCTCTCTTCCTGGGTGTAGCCCGGAGTAAAAGCAATATTAGCAGTCGAAACCCACGAATGTTCTCCCCGCCATGGAATACCGGCAGCTTCCACATGGGGTTGGGTAATTTCCCACCAGGCACCTATCTCACATTGATTAGTAAGTTGGGTTTTCATCAATGTTTGATAATCGGGATTGATAAGAGCATCATATTGAAATAAAAAAGTAGCCGGGAAATTATATTGATTAATCAGGGTAATTTGTTTCTGAACGGCATCAAATAAAAGAGAATCCGCATTTTGTACACGGTAATCAGTTTGCCGGATAAAATTAATGATATTAATAATGCGGGGAGCCTTGCCATTCGTCTCCGGCCCGTTGGACCGGCAGGAAAAACTACAGCCTACAAAAAGGCATATAAACAAATATTGAATGTATTTCATAAAGAATTGAATTGAACCATTGACCTGCCTTATAGAAAGCAGGCCAAAGATAAGTTTATTTAATCGTAATAAGGATTTTGGTCCAGTGCATTCTTGCTTTTTA
>JAJBTP010000048.1 GCA_020860805.1 Tannerellaceae bacterium
ATTATGAAGACAATGTTGAAAAATGTGCTAGGAGTTGCTATGGTAGCAGTTATTAGTGCAGGAGCGGCTATTGGAACCAGTTCTTATATAATGAATAAGAAGCAGTATGAATCTTCTTATTCCATTGAATCAGAATATGGTTTTAATCAACCCGTCCGGTTGGCTAATTATAATGCAGTAGCTGCAGAAACTATAGACTTTACTGTGATTGCAGAAAAAGCCGTAAATGCCGTAGTACATATTAAGTCTGTCACAAAAGCACAGGCGTCCAATCCTCAATATATAGATCCGTTTGAGTTTTTCTTTGGAAACCGTGGTTTGCGCCAGCAACAACCACAGCCTCGTGTAGGTTTTGGTTCAGGTGTTATTATTTCAACAGATGGATATATCATTACTAATAATCATGTGATTGAAAATGCGGATGAGATTGAGGTAACGATGAATGACAACCGTAAATTTTCCGGTAAAATAATAGGTACTGATCCATCTACAGATATTGCTCTTATTAAAATAGAAGAGAAAAACTTGCCGGTAATACCTTTTGGTGATTCTGAAAGACTGAAAGTCGGAGAATGGGTTTTGGCTATTGGTAATCCATTTAATTTGAATTCAACCGTTACTGCCGGTATCGTAAGTGCAACCGGTCGTTCCGTAATGACAGGAAGAGATGACGTTTCGCGGGTAGCTTCTTTTATACAGACAGATGCTGCAGTAAATCCGGGAAATAGCGGTGGTGCACTTATCAATACGCGCGGGGAACTGGTTGGAATTAATACCTTGATTTATTCTGAAACCGGTAATTTTGCTGGTTATTCTTTTGCTGTACCTATTAGTATTGCAGGAAAAGTTGTTAGTGATTTAAGAGAGTTTGGGACTGTACAACGAGCTATGTTAGGTGTAAGTATTCAGGATATTCAAAATGTTCCGGAAGAAGCACGTAAAGAACTAAAAGTATTGGAAGGTGCCTATGTGGCTGATTTTGGAGCACGCAGTTCAGCAAAAGAAGCAGGTATAGAACAAGGTGACGTTATTACTGCTGTCAATGGAACACGTGTGCGTTCGGTAAGTGCTTTGCAGGAGCAAATCAGTAAATACCGCCCCGGACAAAAAGTGTCTGTAGAAGTGGACCGTAAGGGAACAAAGAAAACTTTTTCTGTAGAGTTACGTAATGCGCAGGGTAATACAGACGTTATACAAAGTAAAGGGGATGTTGCCGAAGTGTTAGGTGCAGCCTTTAAAGAACTTTCTGATGCACAAAAGAAAAGTCTTGGTATCAGTTACGGGGTAGAAGTTACCGGAGTAACAAAAGGAAAATTCCGTGACGCCGGTATTCAGAAGGGATATGTTATTATGATGGTCAATGAGCAGCGGGTAAATACACCGGATGATCTGGAAAAGATAGTTGACAAAGTGCTGAAGAAAGGTGGAGAAGAACAGGTATTGTTTATTAAAGGGGTTAACCCGAATGGACGTGCCCGTTATTATGCAATAGATCTGGCTGATTAAATAAAGTCACCGTAATAATTTGAAAAACGGAATAGTACTTTAGAAAAGGCGAAGATTGTTAAAGGTTTATAATTGACTGGATGTAGGGTGCATCCAGTCAATTCATTCATTAAAAAATTATTATCTTTGCACCCCAATATTCTTTAAATTCATTGAATGAGACAATTAAAGATTACAAAGTCCATTACCAATCGCGAAAGTGCTTCGCTGGATAAATATCTTCAAGAAATTGGTCGAGAGGATCTTATCACAGTGGAAGAAGAAGTAGAATTGGCACAGGCGATCAAAAGAGGTGACCGTAGAGCACTGGAAAAGTTAACTCGGGCCAATCTTCGTTTCGTCGTTTCTGTGGCAAAGCAATATCAAAATCAGGGTTTAAGTTTACCTGACCTTATAAATGAAGGTAACCTGGGATTGATTAAAGCTGCCGAGAAATTTGATGAAACAAGAGGTTTCAAGTTTATTTCCTATGCGGTATGGTGGATTCGTCAATCTATTTTGCAGGCTTTGGCAGAACAGTCAAGGATTGTGCGTCTTCCTTTGAATCAGGTAGGTTCACTGAATAAAATCAGTAAAGCTTTTTCTAAATTCGAACAGGAAAATGAACGCCGTCCTTCACCTGAAGAGCTTGCTGAAGAATTGGATATTCCGGTAGATAAGATTTCGGATACTTTAAAAGTATCGGGAAGACATATATCTGTGGATGCTCCATTTGCAGAAGGCGAAGACAATAGTCTTTTGGACGTTTTAGTGAATGATGATGCTCCTATCGCTGACCGGTCGTTAATGAACGAATCATTGGCAAAAGAGATCGATCGAGCGCTTGCTACACTAACCGAAAGAGAATGTGGAATTATCAAGATGTTTTTCGGTATTGGCTGTCAGGAAATGACATTAGAAGAGATTGGCGACAAATTTGGACTCACAAGAGAGCGTGTCCGCCAGATCAAGGAAAAAGCAATAAGAAGATTAAGACAAGGAACACGTAGCAAGCTTCTCAAATCGTATTTAGGTTAACTTTTTAGATAGAGTTGACAGAAAGGCATCCAATAAGTGGGTGCCTTTTTTGTTTAAAAATATAAATCCATTTTGTCATTCCCTACCTCAGCGGAAAACGCTTTAAATTCCTACATTTATTTAATTTTAGCTGGTTCGCATTCGCCTATTTTGTACACTTAATTATCGCTTATTAAGAGCAGATATGGTTTGTTTTTTAACAAATCTACTTTGCTATATTATTATGTTTCTTGTTATTACTCTATCACAGATAAATCAGATCTTACTAAAAAACATTAAATAAAAGAAAATCACTCACGGAACTCTTGTTAAAAAGGATACCTATATAAAAGGGAGTAATATCCGGGCATAATACATTATAGAATTATAATTATGAGCAGGTTCGAACAATTATCAGACAGGCAGCTCGTAGAGTATATTGTTAGTGGAAATCACGAAGCATTTGCTGTTTTATATCATAGATATAAGAATATGGTTTATTACTCTATTGTTAAACTGTCACATGGCGACTATTATATGGCAGAAGAAGTTGTTCAGGCAACTTTTATAAAGCTATGGGAGAGTAGGAAAAATATCATGTCGGACTACCCGGTTTATAATTATATAAAAGTAATCTCCAGGAATTATTTTTTAAAAGCCACAGCCAGGCGTTTGCATGAGGAATTAATGGAATCCGGATTGGTAGAGGAAGTAGCCGAAGGTGAGAATTATGTAGATGATGAAGTGGAATTGAATTTCCTTATGGAAGAAATAGAGCGGATCATCGATCAGCTGCCACCTACCCGCCAACATGTTTACCGGTTGAGGCATATTGAACATCTATCCCAAAAAGAAATAGCTGAAAAACTGGATATATCAGAGAATACCGTGGAAAGTCATCTCAAATATTCAACGAAGTTCTTACAATTAATGCTTCGGTCCCACCGGGATCAGATTAATAGTATGTTTCTTTTATTTCTGTTCTCTTTCTTAATATGAATGTTATGAGCAAACAATCAGACTTATTGAATAAATACTACGAATGCAAAGCTACTGAAGCGGAAAAACGTCAGTTACTCCGGATGTTGAATCATCGTGAGATTTGGAATGATGATTTTGACGAGGCGTGGGAACATGCTTTTGGTGATATATGCAAATCAACGGATAACAGGATATTCAAAAAGATTGAAAAAGCAACAAAACCAAAGCGTATGTTTCCATGGAAATACGTATTCAGTGCAGTGGTCTGTATCGGTACTTTGTTTATTTCCGTACTATCTGTTCATCTGTGGAAAAAGAATGAGATGTTAATAGCTTATGCCTATGAAAATGCGACTATAGAAGTGGAAAAAGGACAAAAATCGAATGTCGTTCTGCCTGATGGAACACAAGTTGTTTTGAATTCAGACTCACGTCTTACTTATGGAAAAGACTTTAATGGAATTATGAGAGAAGTTAACTTACAGGGGGAAGCTTATTTTCAGGTGGCACCGCAACCTCATTCTTCCTTTGTTGTCAGGGTAGGAGAGTTAGCCATTCAGGCTCTTGGAACTTCTTTTAATATTAAAGCTTATCCGGATGAAGATAAAATAACGGCTTATCTTGAATCAGGTATTATTGTGGTTAAGTCCGCAGATGAAGTGATACGTGTTGAACCTCATGAGACTGTCTTTTTTACTCCTTCCAATGGTAAACTAAGCCGTTATGTGGTAGAAGATGGTTTTTCACATTTGGCCTGGTTGTCGAATGAGATGGTTTATGAAGATGAACCGCTTATTGAAATTATTAAACAACTGGAAAGGCTCTATAATGTGAAGTTTTCCATTAAAAGTGAAGAACTTTCCAGTATAACTTTTAGTGGGACTTTAAAAAATAACAGTCTTCAATCTACTTTATACGCGTTGGAATTTACAGCCTCCATTCGATATAAATATACACCTGATGAGATAGAGTTATATATGAAATAACCCTAAATAATATTGCCTATGAAGAAAAAATAACCCTGAAAAAGAGGGGAAGTAGCACTATACAATCCTTCCATGTAATGAATTTAAGAGAGATTTGGTATACACTTAAGACTAAATCTCCTAATGTTAACCCATTTAATCTCAAATATATGAAGAAAAATAACGACTCGTTAACCTTTGTAAGGAACCGGATTAAAAAAGGAAAAATAGCTGTATTGTTCTTTTACCTATTCTTACCTTTTTTCATGTCCTCACAAATATCAGTCACAATTAAAAATCAGACTATTAAGCAAGCCTTGCGAACGATTGAAAATAAAAGTGATTATCGTTTCTTTTATAATAATCAGCTGGCCGGCCTGAACAGAAAAGTGGACCATGAATTCACCAATCAATCCATCGACACGGTGTTAGAAAACCTTCTTGCAGGAATGGGAATTATTTATGAGGTAAGAGACAATAATCAAATTTACCTTGCAGAATCTTCGAATGTGTCTGCCATTTCTCAACAAACTACCCGGAAAATTACTGGTCAGGTAACAGATGAGGTCGGAATACCTGTTATTGGTGCGAATGTATTTATTAAAACTACTTCTATTGGAACCATTACAGATATAAATGGTGATTTTAGTATTGACGCTTCTCCGGGCCAGATATTGGTTGTTTCTTATATCGGATATGCTTCGACAGAAATTACAGTTGGAAACCAGACTGCCTATAATATTCGCATTGTAGAAAATACGCAGGCTATTGATGAGGTTGTCGTAGTAGGATACGGTGTGATGAAAAAGAAGCTGGTTACCGGAGCAACTGTTCGGGTAAAGGGTGAAGATATTACCAAAAAGAATACATCGACAGTACTTGATGCTCTTAAAGGCCAAACTCCCGGAGTCAATATCCAGAAAGTTTCAGCACAACCCGGTGATGGCTATAAAGTAAATATACGTGGCCTGGGTACAACCGGGAATTCTGCTCCACTCTATATTGTGGACGGAGTCACTGTTCCTGATATAAATAGTCTTAATCCGTCGGATATTGAAACAGTAGACGTGTTGAAAGACGCATCTTCCGCAGCCATTTATGGTGCCAGAGCCTCCAATGGTGTTATTCTTATCGGAACCCGGAAAGGTAAAGCCGGTAAACCTACTATCAGTTATGACGGATATTATGGGATACAGAATATTGCCAAGAAACTCAATTATCTGAATGTACAGGATTACCTGATGTTGATGTCTGAGTTTTATACCAATAATAATGCGGCTATTCCGGATTATGCTTCCCAGATCCAGGGATATGAGGATATTGTCAGTGGGCGTTGGAAAGGTTCTAACTGGTTGGAAGAGACAACTAATAAAAATGCACCGATACAGAATCACAGCATTAATATTTCGGGTGGAACGGAACAGTCTGTATATGCAATAGGTCTTTCGATGGATACGCAGGAAGGCATTGTTGGTAAACCGGCCACTCCTAAATATACCCGTTACACGTTTCGGGTTAATACGGAAACAACCCTGATAAAAAGTAAAACGTTTGATATATTAAAGGTAGGAGAAAATCTGAATTTCAGTAATACATCAAGAAATATTACTATTGGTGAGAATGCTGCAAATCAGAATAGTTTTGCCAGTATAATGAGTGGAGTTCCGGTAATTCAGGTATATAATCCGGACCCTACCAGCCCTGGACTGTATCCCGCTTATTTTCCGTATGACAAATATGGTGGACCGGTAGGTATTGCACCTACGGCTCCCAATCCACTGGCTTATCTGGAATACGGCAGATCCGGGAATAGAACCAGAACGAGTGGATTAAACGGAAATATTTACCTGGAATTGCAGCCGGTGAAAGACCTGGTCTTCAGATCTTCATTTGGTATAAATTACTATACGGAATCTATGTGGCAATTTATCCCAGCCTATTTTTTATCAGCTACTACCACATCCAGCTATTATATCAATAGTGTAGATAAGACAACTCAGGCTATTGAAACAGGTACAAAATGGATTTTTGAGAATACACTAACATATAATCTGGATGTAAAGTCACATCATTTTAATTTTTTACTGGGTACTTCTGCTGAGAAAACGGGAATCGGAGAATCAATTTCCGGAACGAACGGTAATTCATTATTTAATAGTTTCGATTATGCTTATCTGGTGAATAATAAGATTATTGATCCGTCCATGACAGTACTAACGGGAAGTCCGTTGACACCCGGAAGATTATTATCCTACTTTGGCCGTGTAAGCTATGATTATAATCAGACCTATATGGCGACAGTAGTATTACGGGCTGATGGATCCTCTAATTTTGCCAAAGGAAAACAATGGGGTTATTTCCCTTCCGTTTCTGCCGGCTGGGCCATTTCTAATGAACCGTTTATGGAATCTGTAGCCGGTTGGATGGATTACTTTAAGCTTCGTGCCAGTTGGGGCCAGAATGGTAATCAATCTATTTCGCCTTTCCAGTATCTATCCACGATATCTTTTACAGGCGCCAATTTTTACAATTATACGGATAAGTCCAGATATACCAGTGGGGGTTATCCCAATATTATGGCCAATGAAGATGTGACCTGGGAAACATCCGAACAGATAGACCTGGGGTTTGATGCGCACTTTCTTAATAGTCGTCTCGGAGTTGCTTTTGACTGGTATAGCAAAAAACAAAAGACTGGTTAATTCAGGCTCCTATATTAGCTACCGATGGTACTGGTGCTCCATACGTTAACGGTGGTGATGTGCAGAATAAGGGCGTCAAGGTTGCTTTGTCCTGGAGAGACCGGGCAGGTGATTTTAACTATGGTGTATCTACTAATTTTTCATTCCTGAAAAATAAAGTAACCCGGATCAACAATCCGGAAGGAATTATCCACGGTCCACGGGGAACGCTTCATGCGGATCAGTCTGAAGCATACCGGGCAGAAGTAGGTTTTCCGATCGGTTATTTTTGGGGATTGCAAACAAATGGAATCTTTCAGAATCAACAGGAGATTGACAATTATAAAAATTCAGAAGGAAAAGTTATCCAACCGAATGCTGAGCCGGGTGATATCCGGTTTGTTGACCAGAATGGTGATGGTGTAATAGACCAGAATGATAATATCAATCTCGGGGATCCCAATCCTAAATTTGTTTTTGGACTTTCCATAGACCTTTCTTATAAAGGGTTTGATTTTAATGCGATAGCAAATGGTGTTACGGGTAATAAAATCATGTGGAATTATTTCAACAATAATGGACATGGGGTTTACAACTGGATGGATATCGCTTTAGACAGGTGGCACGGTGAAGGTACATCCAACTCTTATCCGCGAATCAATACCGGTTCTAATCAGGATATTCAGATGTCGGACCGTTTTGTTGCTAATGGAAGTTATCTAAGGTTAACTAATCTGACATTGGGATACGACTTCAACCGGGTGTGGAAAAACTCACCGTTGCAGCAATCCCGTTTCTATGTATCGGTACAGAATTTATTCACGATCACTTCCTATAAAGGGTTTAATCCGGAGGTCGGTAGTAGCGGACCGAGTAGTGGAAACTGGGCGGGAGGCGTCGATACTTCCCCTTATCCATTGGCACGTACCGTGATGTTTGGAGCTTCAATTAAATATTAACGTAAAATACCTATGCCATGAAAAATACAATAAAAATAGGGATACTATCTTTATCCATACTTTTTGGAGCATGTTCCGATTTTCTGATGACGGATAATCTGGAGGAAAAAACAAATGAAACATTTCCTATAACAGCAGAAGATTATGACCAGGCAATAGCTGCGGTTTATGCAGCACAAAAAAGTTGTTATTATGATCAGATAAACAGTTTTACCAGTCTGTCAAATTACATGGATGATGACCATATGGCGGGTGGCAGGGCCTTGTTTGATGATCCGGCTATCCGGGCAACAGAGCGTTTTCAGGTAAGAAATCTGGATACTTACAGTGACCCATGGTCAAATTATTATACTGGAATTTTCAGAGCTAATTTTGTTCTGGAAAGTTTAGAAAAAAACGGACATAATTTGACTGATGCCGTAAGAAATACAATAGAGGGACAAGCCCGTTATCTGAGAGCCTCCTTATATTTTGACCTGACCCGGTTATTTGGAGAAGTACCCCTCAAGGTTTCCACAGAATCCAGTAATCCGGAACGCGAATCGATTGAAAATTGTTACGCGCTTATAGCAAGCGATCTGAAAAAAGCGATTGAGTTATTTCCTGCCACTCCGTTCTCTGCAGTAAATAAAGCAACGGATCTGTTCAAAGCAAATAAATGGGCTGCTCAGGCCATGGCAGGCCGTGTGTTCTTATTTTATACGGGATATCATAATAAAACCGATCTGCCCTTGGTTGAAGGTGGAACGATAACCAGAGAGCAGGTTTTAGGCTGGCTGCATGAGGTAATTAATCAAAGTGGATACGGCCTGATCGATGATTTCAGGAATCTTTGGTTATATGCTATGACGAACCGGAGAAATGAAGATGATTATAAATTTGCACGGGATAATAATCTGGATTGGATTGGAGAAAAGGGAGATAATAATGAATCTATTTATTCGATCTCTTTCTCTGCTCTGGGTGAAAATTTAAATTTTAACCGGTTTGCACATAGTGTCAGTTGTACAGTAGGTGGATTGTATCCCTTTGGTAATAGGGGAGGGATGAGTGCCGTCAATCCGAAAGTATATGATGAGTGGGAGGATGCGGATCTCAGGAAAGCCGGTTCAATCTGGAATGTATGGGATTATGAAACAGAAGGTATTGAGTTCAGTGAAACGGCTGAGCCCAATAGTGGTAAATTCTATTTTAATAGCCAGAGTAATGTGGAAGAGACTGATTATCATCAGAAAAAATATAACCATATTTATGTAAATGAGGGAGGTGTACGTACTGCTGCCAATACGATTATCAATGGTGTTTCCACTAAAAACGGACAAGCAGACTCTTTTGTAGGAATCTATATTATGCGTTTTTCTGATGTATTATTGATGGCTGCTGAACTGGGTAGTCCTAATGCTCAAACTTATTTTAACCGGGTACGGTCACGGGCTTATTTCGGAGAATATGGAAATTTGTCGATTGAAAATACTCCCTACTACAAACCCGTTACCCTGGCGAATATCCAAGAGGAGAGAAGACATGAGTTTGCTTTTGAAGGAATACGTGCATGGGATATCCGGAGATGGCACATATTAGAACAACAACTGGCTTTATATAAAACAGATGTGCCGGTTTATGGATTCGGTATTCCTGAATTAATTACGGTCAGATATCGTCCGGAGACGAAAGGACTTTTACCTATTCCACTCAATCAAATCAATCTGAGTAACGGAGCATTAACGCAAAATGCGGGATGGGATTCTAATGATGCCATTTATTCGGGTATATAATATGACATGAGGCTGATTAAATGAATTTCCGCACTCATTTAATCAGCCTTGCTTATAATAATTAATCTATTGTACGTATGAAAAAATATAACAGCCGGCATTGTCGGTTCCGGGTTTGCTGCGTCATTTCACTATGCTGCCTTACAACGAGTATGCAGCGTCAATGTGATGGTTAGTGGGGTTTATTCCGTTGACCGGGAGGAGTCACAGCTATTTGCCGCTGGCCGGGGTATAAAGAATTATGAAACATTAGAAGATTTAATAAAAGACTCGGATGTTATCCATGCTTGTGTCCCACCGACTTATCATGAAGAGATTGTTATCGCAGCCCTGGAGGCAGACAAAGACGTAATCGTGGAAAAACCTTTTACAGGATATTACGGTGAAGGAAAAGAAGATTTCCATGGGGATACATTTAAGCGTGAGGAAGGATTAAAAGTTGCCATGGAAAGTATAAAACGCATGCTTGATGCCGAGTTAAAAAGTAAGGGACGAATTATGTATGCCGAAAACTGGATCTATGCCCCGGCGATTCAAAAAGAACGGGAAATTATAGAGAAAAGTGGTTCTCAGATCCTGTGGATGATAGGTGAACAATCGCATTCGGGATCACATTCTCTGGCTTATGGACAATGGAAATTGTCCGGAGGGGGCTCGCTGGTCGGGAAAGGGTGTCATCCATTAACGGCTGCTCTTTATCTGAAAAGTGTAGAAGGGTATGCCCGGTTTGGTATCCCTATCCGTCCTAAAAGTGTTTCAGCCCGTGTACATGCGCTTACCCGCTCGGCTCAATATGAAGATCGGGGTTACCTGAAAACCCATTATATAGATATTGAAGATTTTGCATCTGTACATGTTGTTTTTGAAGATGGAACTATTGCAGATATTTTCGCGAATGAATTGAGTCTGGGAGGTACAAATAACTGGTTGCGGATACATGCAAATAATCACCGGACTATCTGTAATATGAGTCATAATAATTCTATGC
>JAJBTP010000114.1 GCA_020860805.1 Tannerellaceae bacterium
CGTATGAAAATGAATCGAAGAACACGGAAGTTTATGAACTTACCCTTACCGCTTATGCTCCTTACTTTCCGTTTCTACAGCATGACGGTACAGGCAGAGAGCCATCAGGGCTCCGGAAAAATTACAGTGAAAGGTGTCGTGAAAGATACCTGGGGTGAACCACTTATGGGTGTCTCTGTATTATTAAAAGGTTCGAATCCACCGGTGGGAGTAATAACAGATATCGATGGTAATTTCAGTATAGAAACTCCATCGGCTTCCAGCGTACTTGAATTCTCTTACATTGGAATGACCCGGCAGGAAGTAGCTGTAAATGGAAGAACCACTCTGAATATAATCATGGACGAAGATGCTAT
Organism: Tannerellaceae bacterium; assembly: GCA_020860805.1. GTDB lineage: Bacteria > Bacteroidota > Bacteroidia > Bacteroidales > Tannerellaceae > UBA4116. The sequence continues at coordinate 357 of JAJBTP010000114.1, forward strand.
TGCACTTGGTGAGACAGTGGTAATTGGTTATGGTAGTGTCAAAAAAAGTGACCTGACTGGCTCAGTAGCCAGTGTAAAGACAGAAGCCATTAAGGATATTCCGGCTAATTCTATCGAAGGTTTATTACAGGGACGGGCTGCCGGACTACAGGTTATTAATTCTTCACAGGACCCAGGTTTAGCAGCTACTGTTCGTATTCGTGGGAATAGTTCTTTGCGGGGCTCAAATTCTCCTCTGATTGTAGTAGACGGATTTCCTTTGGGAGATGCGGGTGATTTGAAGCAGGTCAATACGGATGATATTGTATCTATGGAAATATTAAAAGATGCCTCCGCTTCTGCTATTTACGGTTCCCGGGGTGCCAATGGAGTTATTATTGTAACTACCCGTCGTGCTAAGCAAGGAAGTACTACCGTTTCGGTAAAACAACAGTTGACCTTTTCACAGTTTTCGTCCAAACTGGATTTGTGGCGTGACCCTGTTTTAATAGCGATGTTAAATAATGAATCACGTGTAAACGGAGGGCTGCAACCTTTGTATATTGGAGCTATCAACTCTGCCGGAGTTTATTTTCCTTCCATCGAAGAATTGCAAACTACCTGGACTACTAATACCCGTTGGGATGATTTGGTATTTCGTGATGCACCGGTTTCCAATAATACGACTTTTTCAGTATCCAGTTCCAATGATAAAACCAGCTTTAGTTTAAGTGGTAACTATTTTACAGACCAGGGAGTATATGTAAATGATGATTATACAAAAGGAGGAATAAACCTGAATGTAGATCACAAAATATATGAGAACGTGAAGGCTCGTTTCTCAAATATTCTGTATTCCGGTAGCCGGGATAATAATGGAGGACAAGCCTACTGGAGAAATCCTATTTATCCTGTATATAATGAAGACGGAACCTATTACCAAACTACCTCAACCGACTATGATCATCCAATTGCTATTCGTGAAAATTCCTATGACAAGACCAAAATGTTTGATAATATAACCTCTGGTGCAGTGGAATGGGATATTCTGCCGGTTCTGAAACTAACCAGCCAGTTAAATTATAAATATGGTAAATCTACGAACGACCAGTACCGTCCGCAGAAATATACACAGATAGGTACTGAAAACGGAGGCTGGGGTGTAATCAAAAATACTGAAAGCCAGAATATAGTTTCCGAAACATTTGCAAATTATCTTCAGCCCTTTGGCAAACATGATGTGGGGGGTAATGGCAGGACATTCGTATGAATGGCACCAATACCGTGATTCCGAACTAAGGGCCAGCGGTTTTGTGAATGAATCACTGGGGAATGAAAATATGAGTGCCGGTATGCAGGAAAAAAATATTATTTATAACGGATTTTCCACAAGTAAACTGGTTTCCGGAATGGCTCGTATAAATTATACATTCGATAATAAATATCTGTTTACGCTTACAGGACGTGCCGATGGATCTTCCAAATTTGGTAAGAATAATAAATGGGCGTTTTTCCCATCCGGAGCTATTAGCTGGAAAGCACATGAAGAAAGTTTCATTAAAGCCTTGAATATTTTTGATGAATTGAAGTTTCGTTTAAGTTATGGTATTTCGGGGAATCAAGGTATAAGCCCTTATCAAACATTAAGCCGGTACGGTACTGATAAATATTGTAACAATGGAACCTGGGTGACAGCTATCGGACCGGGATATGTATCCGGATATACAGGACAGGATGGTATTTATAAAGTCTGGAGTGGTATTCCTAACCCGGATTTAAAATGGGAAACAACAGCCCAGTGGGACTTAGGTATTGACATGGCATTTCTGGATCGCCGGTTACGTGCAACACTCGATTTCTATCACAAAGAAACAAGGGATTTATTACGTGAACGAAACCTGGCACCTTCCTCCGGATATGACCGTATGTGGGTGAATGATGGAAAAATCCAGAACCGTGGAGTAGAGTTAACATTAGACGGAATTATTCTGGATAATAAAGACTGGAGTATAACAAGTACCCTGATTATATCCAAAAATAAAAATAAAGTACTGGACCTGGGTAGTAGTATAGAGTCTGATTTATTAGTAGATGCCCGGACAGGTATGGAATACGAATATACCGGAAATTTATTGGAACAATATCGTAGTTATACCAATATTCTGGCGATTGGACAACCGATTAATGTATTTTACGGATACAAAACGAATGGTATTATCCAAACATTGAATGAAGGACTGGATGCCGGTCTATCCGGTGAATACGCCCAGCCGGGAGAATTTAAGTATGTCAACATTTATGACGGAGATGGTACAACCGGTATAATTAATGAAAATGACCGTTGTATTATTGGAGACCCAAATCCTGATTTCACCGCCAGTTTAAACCTGGCTGTACGCTGGAAAAAGCTGGATTTTAGTATTTTCCTGAATGGTGTATTTGGAAATGATGTACTAAATACAAAAACTTTTGGTGACCCCCATAATGCTGCATTCCGCTGGACCCCTGACAATCCGACTAATAAATACCCAAGCCTGCGTGACGGACGCCAGGTAATGTTCTAGGATTACTGGTTTGAAGATGGTGCATTCGTACGTATCCAGAATCTTAGTGTGGGTTACACCTTTGATTTACCTAAACAGAAAATTTTTGCATCCAGATTACGTCTGTATATGAACGCTTCCAATCTGTATACTTTCTCTAAGTTTGATGGATATGATCCGGAAGTCGGACAGGACGGAATCTATTGGGGTGGTTATCCAAGATTGAGAAAATGGACGATTGGTATTGATCTTACTTTCTAAAAAATACTCTTATGAAACGAATAATTAAAAATATAATATTAACCTGTAGTGTAGTTTTCCTGGCCGGATGTAACCTGGATGAAGACCCATACGGGTTCTATTCCGAAGAGAACTTTTATAAAACTGCTGCAGATGCGGAAGCTGCTGTAAATTATGCCTATTCGGCATTAACCTATCTCGAATATTCCCGTTCTTTATTCTTTTTAGGAGATATGCCAACGGAAGTGATTACTACTAAAGGAGATGCCTCTACTGATAATCAAGCATTAGACCGTTGGCGGATAGATAATTTTGAAACGAATGGAACACTTACCAATTTCTTTAAGTATTCCTATATCGCTATTAACCGGGCAAATGCAGTTATTAAAAAGGTCCCGGAATGTGATTTCGATGAAAAGCAGAAAAATCATTTATTAGGTGAGGCCTATTTCCTGCGTGCTTTCAATTATTTTTCTTTGGTACGTAATTTCGGATTAGTTTCGGTACATTCGTCAGTTGTTGAAACATTGGAACAAACTTCTACACCATTGGCTGCTACTATTGATGAGATATATGACCTGATTATTTCGGATTGCCGCCAGGCGGAAGAACTCATGCAGGCACATGCCTCTCCGGTATTAGGACGTGTGGATAAAGTAGCTTCGCAGGCACTTTTGGCTAAATCTTACCTGTATGCAGCCTCTGCTAAAGAAAACAATGTACCTCTTTATAAAGATATGAAGAGAGATGTAACCATGATGTATGACAGCGCTGCCTATTTTGCCAATAAAGTAGTGTTTGAACAAAACGTATATGGATTGGAAGAAAACCTGCTGGATATTTATGATGTAGAAAAAGCGGAAGGGAAAGAACACATTTTTGTTATGTCTATGCACCGTAGTGGGGTAGATGAAGGTCAATATTCTAAGATATCTAAAATGTTTATACCCTATGTTGATGGAGCAACTATGTATCTGAAACAGGGTGATTCCAACGAATTAATCGCATCACACGACGGTTGGGGCGAATATCAGACAGAAATAAAATTCTATAATAGTTATGATCCGGCCGATAGACGGAAAACCTGGTTGATTGTTGACCGGATTTATCGCGAAGACGGCTCTTTAAGCGGTGAATGGAATGAAAGTGGAACCCGGGATTTTGAATATCCTTTCTGCCGGAAATATATAGACCCACAATTTGAAGGCGAGAAAACAAGTACACGTCCGTTCCTGATTCGTTTTTCGGATATCGCACTGGTCTATGCTGAAGCTGCTGGTCCTACCACACAAGCCTATCAGTTAGTGAACCAGATACGGAACCGTGCCGGATTGGGTAATTTACCTTCCGGATTGGGGTTGCAGGATTTCCGGGAACGGGTATTAGAAGAACGTACTTTTGAGATGGCCTTTGAAGGCGACCATTTGTATGATTTACACAGATGGAACCGGGTAGGAGCTATACAGGAAGTAAAAGATGCCGGATTAACCGAAAGTCAATATACTTTTTATCCGATACCACAAACAGAAATGAATTTGAATGGTAGTTTACGATAACCTTATTATTTGAGAAGCATTATGAAATATATAAATAGATATAGCTGGCTGATAATAGCTACATTTCTTTTTCAATCCTGTATAAAGGATATGCAGGATGACCTGAATGATGGAGGCTGGAACAACGAACGTTCTATTCTGGACTTAAAACTAAAGAATCAGGTAGGTTCGGCAGAAGTAGAACGGATTGATGATAAAACCGGGGAAGTAATATTGACTTTAAATGTAGGTGCTATTCAGGATTTATCCAAGGTAGAAATCGAATCAATCGAACTTTCTTACCAGGCATCAGCCAGTGTGAAAAAAGGAGAATCACTTGATTTTAATAATACTGAAAGGAAAGCTTCTGTAACCGTTACATCTGAAACGGGATTGACCCGTGAATATGCGATCTATGTTACCGAATTCCGTGAAACAATCGAAGGAACCTACCGGATAACAGATTTGGTTGTGTATGGTGGTACTGGTCCGGAATGGGGTGGCGGAAGAGTGTACCCATTAATGGATAAAAGTTGGTGTTGGAAAGAGGAAAATTCACCGGCTACGGAAATGGATAATACACTGACTTTTGTGCTGAATGGATTTACTGAGGAGGGAAATACAACCGGAATCTGTATCAATGATGCCGGTGAAGATGGTAAATATGCAGATTTTATTTTCCAGGATTTTATGAATCCGGAAACAGGAACAGATGTAGATTTAAATCATTTCTACCGCCAGATACCTAAAGGAGAAAGCCGTTGGATACGCAACTATGCTACCGGAACAATTACCTTTACAGATGAAAATGGTAAAGTAACAACGGGAACTATCGATGGACCCGGTACATATACTTTATTTAATGATAACGGAGAGTATATAGAAATAACAGTTCCCCAACAATCCTTCACTTTCAACCTGAACGGAGAAGACGATTGGAATAATATTTACACCGACTATGACGTATTTGTCAAACGTCCACGTAAATATTATGTGATGGTAACCAAAGAGTAATCAAATTTCCCTTCTTGAGAGAGACCAGGTTTTACATCCCTAACCTCTCTCAAAAGAGGAAAAACTAATTATTGAGACATTATGAAACAAGTACTAATTCTCATTTATATATATATATTTCTACCTTTAACTGCTCAAAAAGCAGTTATTAGGATAGATCCTCAGACGTTTATAAGTGAAAATTATATAGGTAACGGGGCGCAGTGGGATCCTTACCAGTTAGATTACGGAAAAGGAAAAATGACTATTTCCGAAGCAGACTGGCAAAAGTTATATGACCGTCTGGATTTTATGCGTCCTGGTTTTATACGGGTCATGACAAATACATTATCTCATTATTCAGAGCAGAATACTGTGCCGGACAAAAATCTGGACATTCTCTGTAACATCCTGGATTATTACCAGAGCCGCCAGGTTACGGTTATGTTTGGAGATTGGGGCGGTAGTATGGTAGATAGCCGTAGCGGACAAATCCGGGAAACGAATCTGCGAAAAGCAGCGGAACTCGTAGCCTGGTTGTACGGTCAGAAAGGATATACCTGCATACAGTATTATAATATGATAAATGAACCCAACGGCGATTGGTCAGCAACCAATACCAGTTATCCGCTATGGGCATCTTCTATCCGGTTCTTTTATCAGGAATTGCATAACCTACAATTGACCGAACATATTCGTGTGGTTGGTCCCGACGCAGCCATCTGGGACGCAAAGGAAGCCTGGTGGGTAGAGAACTGTGCTGTGGAATTAGGAGAACAGATAGGTTTATATGATATTCATACCTATCCTTCTAAAAGTACGGTCAATTCAGGCGAATACAGCGAAATAATCCGTGCATACAAAGAACAGGTACCGGCCGGACAACAAATCGTGATGGGAGAAATCGGATTCAAATTTGTTGAAAAAGCAGATTCAGCCTATTGGAATGAGAATATTCGCCGTGCTGAAGCCAAACCCTATGCTTCGGTTGACGATTCCCAGATGTTTGTCTATGACCATATGTATGGAACAGATATGGCTGATGCGCTTTTTCAAACCATGAATGAAGGGTATTCCGGTTCCATAGTCTGGATGCTGGATGACGCTATGCATTCCAAAGAGGCCCCTGATAAATTAAAAGTATGGGGATTCTGGAACATTCTGGGAGATGAATATTTCGGTGAGGAGGAAGAAAAAGTACGTCCCTGGTATTATGCCTGGTCATTACTTTGCCGTTATATACCTGCTGGTTCAACTGTTTGCAGAACAACCGTTGAGGGAGATAAAAGTCTGAAAGCAATTACGGTAAAAAAAGGCGATTCCTATACACTGGCTGTAGTCAATGTCTCAAAAGAGCCGAAAGAAATAACCTGGCTTTGCGATGCTTTTACGACCCTGATAGATTGTAAATATTATCTATATTCAGCAGGGAAACTATGTACGGATAAATAATATATACTGCTGCCGGTCGCAACAGAGGTAGAGCTTTCATTGACCGGAAAAGAAAGTATATCTTTACCCGGTGAAAGCCTTATTCTTTTTACCAGTTTGGACTATTAATAAAGAAGAACATGAATATTCAAAAAATTATTCCTATTATTTTGATTACTATCTTGTTGAATGCCTGTGGAACTTCAAAAGAGGAGATAACACTTACTGTATCTGATGATGTAATAAGTTCCGGTTATATCGGTAATGGGGTAGAGTGGGACCCCTATGACGAGGCTGAAGCCTGGGGTTCGGCTATTTCGGAAGCAGACTGGCAAAAATTATTTAAGCGGCTTGATTTTATGCGTATGGGATATGTACGTTGCATGATAAACAGTCCTTTCCGCTATTATGATCCAGCTACCGGAAAATACGATAAGACCCGTAACCTGGTATCTATATCCCGCCTATTGCAATATTGTACAGACAATAATATTACGGTCATGTATGGAGAATACAACCCTCCTACCTGGGAAATGAAAACCGATCAGAAGTGGGTAGATATGGCAGTCGATTATTTGGATTATCTGGTCAATGACTTAGGATTCAGTTGTATTAAATATTTCGTAATTTTCAATGAACCGGACGGTGACTGGGCCTCTGTTGACGGAGATTATGAAGAATGGAAATCCATGTTAATCCGTTTTGCGGATAAAATGAAAGAATACCCGGGACTTACGGATAAAGTAAAACTGGCGGGTCCGGATGTAGTCGTGGATTATAAGAATGATAATTCCCTGTATGATGCAGCTGGGTGGGTTGAACAAACAGTTAATGATGTAGATGATTTAATCGGTCTGTATGACATTCATGCTTACCCCGGGCAAGCACAGGTGAGAAGCGGGAATTATCCGGCACTTTTAGGCTCCTTCAAACAACATGTTCCGGCAGGAAAAAGATTGTATTGGGTGAAGCCGGCTATAAATACTGGCGTGATGAAGATGCAACACTGATGGCCGAATACAACCGTCGTACCGAAGGGTATCCGTTTACACGGGGAACTGATTCCAATATGTTAGTATATGACTATTTCTATGGGTTAGATATGCCTTTACTTTGTATGGAAGTCATGAATGGCGGTTTTTCAGGCATTGCTGCCTGGATGCTTGATGATGCTATGCATAGTAGCGGTGATTCCGGTAAAACAGAAGATATCAAATTGTGGGGTATGTGGAATATATTGGGTGAAGAGGTTTTTAATGATGCGTCACAGGAAGAAGTTCGTCCGTGGTATTATACCTGGGCACTCATGTGCCGTTATTTCCCTGCCGGTTCAGATATCCTGCGGGTAGACAGGGGTAATCAACCGGATGTTTTTTTAGCTGCGGCCACATACAATGGTAGACAGGTTATTGCTTTGGTAAATGTGGGAGAAGAAGACCAAAATATCCGTTTAAATCTACCAAACTCTATCCCGGAAGCAAAAGTCTACAGATATGAAGAAGGGAATATGCCCGTAAATACTAATGGTTATCCCATCCCGGTGGAAACAGGAAAAACGATAGCCATATCCTATCAAACTCAGCTAAAAGCACAAAGCTTTATGCTTATCACTAATATGGATTAATAGTAAGTCCCGAAGAGACTTAGAAATAAAAACGATAAAAACAATGAAACAGATAAATATATACAGTGTACTCCTGGCAGCCGCTTTGCTGGTGGCCTGTACAGATGTGGAAGATGTACCTGCTCTCTATCCTGAACAGGATATGGTTAATGAATTATCAATTGTTGATAAAAACGCCACTAAGGAAACAAAAGCTCTTTTATCTAATTTATGGGCAATTCAATATGAGGGGTTTATGTTTGGATATCATGATGATTTATGGTATGGACGTAACTGGTATAATGAGCCCGGCCGCTCTGATACTAAAGATGTGTGTGGAGATTATCCGGCGGTTTTTAGTTTTGATTTTGCCACTGCTATGGATGAACGTTCCCAGGAAACTTATTACCAACGGGAAAATGAAATCCGTAAACGAGTTGCTATAGAAGCTTATAACAGGGGAGAAGTTTTGACTGCCTGCTGCCATCTGAATAATCCTTTAACCGGAGGAGATGCATGGGATAACTCCAGTAATGAAGTTGTAAAAGAAATACTGAAAGAAGGGAGTGAAACAAATGTCCGTTTTAAAATCTGGCTTGACCGTCTGGCTGCTTTTGCAAATGAATTACGGGGAAGCAATGGTGAATTAATTCCTGTTCTTTTCCGTCCCTTCCATGAACATACACAAAGCTGGTCGTGGTGGGGAAGCGAATGCACTACACAAGATGAATTTATTGCCTTGTGGAAATTTACTGTTGAATATTTGCGGGATGCGAAAGGGGTTCACCAGTTCCTTTATGCTATCTCCCCACAAATGAATACGGCTAACAGCCGGGATAACTTCCTGTATCGCTGGCCGGGCAACGACTATGTGGATTTTTTAGGGATGGATTGCTACCACGGCTTAAATCCTACAATCTTTACCACTAATCTCAATGTTTTATCTTAAACTTTCTAAAGAATTAGGTAAACCTTGTGGAGTAACAGAAACCGGTGTAGAAGGAATTCAGCGTGATGGTGCACCAGAAAAGAATTACTGGACACAGCAGATATTGACACCCGCTACCGGACAATTTATCAGCATGATTGTCATGTGGAGAAATGAGTATGACCCTGGTAATAGTGGAAACCATTTTTATTCCGTGTATGAAGGTCATACATCAGCCAGTAGTTTCCTGAAACTTTATCAAAGTCCTGTTAGCTTTTTCTCTGCTGATTTACCTAATATGTACGTTATAGCTGAGGGGATTACCATAAAATAAGAAGAAATATATAGTTTTAAAAGTAAACAGGCAGGACCTGAAAGAATTACTGTAAGTTTTAGTTTGTGCCGGTACGTTGGCACAGTAGTGCCAACAGCATGGCACTACTGTGTCAATAATGATGGCAGAGATGTGCCAATAGCATGGCACAAGCGTTTTCATTGTCTGTTCGTTTATAGGGGGTCTGTTTGTGCCTATATGTATATTATAGCATTTAAAAAGACTATGTACAGTTGCATCTAAGTGACTCTCTCATTTTCTGCAATATTTTTTATTGGTTCGTTATGATTTTAAATAAATAATTTTTACCTTTGCACCCCGTAAGAAACAACCTTTAACATCATTCAGGTGGTAATAATCTCTTATTCAGTTCATGATGCTGGTTCGGGAAAAGAGGTTCAGAAGGTAATTAATGGGGCAAAACTTTGCATGAATTAAAAATAATGCTTTACTTTGCGCCCTGATTGTGAGAAAATTGAATTGCATAAAATAAAAAAGTAAGATAGAGATGTCTAAAATTTGTCAAATTACCGGAAAAAAAGCAATGGTTGGCAACAACGTTTCGCACTCTAACAAGAAAACGAAACGTAAATTCAATGTTAACCTGTTTTCAAAAAAGTTCTACTGGGTAGAACAGGATTGCTGGATTCGCCTGAATATTTCAGCTGCTGGATTACGCACAATTAACAAACTTGGTTTGGATGCAGCTATTAAAAAAGCTGCAGAAAAAGGGTATTTAAACGCTTAATTTGGGAGGAAATAAACAATGGCAAAGAAAGCAAAAGGCAATAGAGTTCAGGTTATCTTAGAATGTACTGAACATAAAGAGAGCGGTATGCCGGGTACTTCACGGTATATTAC
>JAJBTP010000135.1 GCA_020860805.1 Tannerellaceae bacterium
ATATAAAGGAGTCCTATGACGGCAAAATACCCTTCTATATCCAGGAACCGGGAGCATATCCAGGTAAAGTATTCAAAGCCGTAATCGTTCGTCATATTCATTATACCGAATAGTTTTTATCGGTAAATTGTGCCGCATAGGTGGGTGTATCTCCGAATAAATAATGTATTGGGCGGAAGGTAATATGACCCATAACGAAAATAAACAGGAACAAACTCCATATCCCGTTCCGGAAATAAGGTTCCCGTACACTGTAGGCCTTGAGGGGAGGGATAGCTACAATCAGTACAAAGATCAGCAGGACATTGTAGTAGACCGCAATATATTGTTCACTGCTCATTGAAGGTAGGTTTTTAATTTTTGGAAATAAACTTCCCACGAACATTCATCTATCATACGTTGCCGTGCTTTTTCTCCTTCGTTTGTCACTAAGGCGGGAGAATCAGCCAGTTTTTTTTAACAGGGCTGTTAATTGTTTCTGGTTATCCGGCTCAATCAGCCATCCTCCGTTTCCATCGTGTACGGCATCGGGGATGCCGCCGGCTTTGGTACCGATAACTGCCGTACCGCATGCCTGTGCTTCAGTGAATACTAATCCGAAACCTTCTACATTCCGGTTGCCGGGCTCTTCGCGTGTACAGAGGATAAAAATGTCGGCCGAAGAATAAAAGTCGCATAGTTTATCATCGGCTACAAATCCGGTAAAAGATACCTGGTCTGTTACTTGTAAATCTGTTACCATTTTTTCCAGTGTCTCTTTGTAAGGTCCTTTGCCTCCTATGGTAAGATGTATTTTATTCCGATATGCTGCCGGAAGCATGGATAAGGTACGTATAATAAAGTCATGTCCTTTAAACGCTTCCAGCCGGGATATAGAGCAGAGGTTTAACTTTCCGTTTTGTTTTTTGGGAAGGGTGGGGTGAAAATAGGTTATATCTACTCCCAGGGGTAATGTCAGGACATTCGCTTCCGGTGAACAGGTTTTGACCAGTGACGCTGTGTAGTGGCTGTTGGCAATCACTGCGTGTGCTTTTTTTAATACGCGGTTCCGGTAGTATTTCCATAGGTGTTTTCTGAAAACGCTATGGCCGGGCAGCAGTTCGGCTCCATGTGCCAGTATATAGGTGCGCCGTCCACTCAGCAAGGCTATCAGTCCGTCCGGATGGAAGGTTCCTGTGAGAATGATATCGTCTTTGGTGGTGTGTTTTCGTATATATTGTAGTAATTCGTATTCTGCTTTTCCTCTTTTGGAGGTAACCCGTACTACATTTTGGTCGTTTGCCGGGTCTTTTCCCTGATTGGCAAGGCATACTACTTCTACAGGAAGGTGGTGTAAGTTGTATTGTTTTTTTATTTCAAAACAAAGCCGGGCGATGCCTCCGTTATTAGGGGGATAATCGTATGTTAAGATAATGAGTCTGGACATGTTTTTTATTTATAAGATTTTTTTGATTAACCGGTAGAGCCGGATGGTATAGGGAGTATTTATTTTTGCTGATGTGAGTACCCATTGCTCTTTGCGTGTCAGGTAGTTTGCGTAGGGTCTTTTCCTGAAATCTGTTTTTAAAAAGGATGAAAGCCATTCATCTATATATCCTCTGACAATTCCGGCATATAATTCCCGAAGGGCAAAGAGTTCAATTTCGGTTTGCAGCTTTTCGTAAAACTTTTGTTGGTGTGCATACCTGATAACTATATAACAGGCATTGGCCCGTTGTATGAGGTCTTCTTTTTTAGTTTGTTTGTTACGGATGTGTCCCGTTGTACATAATATAATACAGGGGCATTTACCTTCACGGCTTTTTTTAATTGGTATCCTACTTGTACTATTGCTATATTGTCTTCGCCAAATGTAACTTCTTTGGGGATATCTAAATGTATCGAGAGGATGAAGGTACGTTTGATAAGTCTTCCCATAAAGTAAAAATCTCCATGCAGGAAGCAGTAACGCAGAAAGCCCAGATTATCGGTCTCCCGGTAATCGAAAAATGTTTTTCCGGTTTCTTTTCCATCCGGAAAGACCAATATGTAGTCGCCCGTTACAAAATCGGCATCCGATTGTATTGCTTGTGTATAAAGTGTTTCCAGCGCTTTTTCCGGTAAATAATCATCTCCGTCCAGAAAGAATATATAGGTTCCGGCTGCTCTTTGTAAGCCTGTATTGCGTGCGATGGTAACTCCTTCATTTTTCTTATGGATAGGAATAATGCGTGTGTCTTTCTGTGCATATTCCTCTATTATGTGCCGGGAGTTATCCGGTGAACCGTCGTTTACTACTATTATTTCTATTTCACGAAGGGTCTGCCGGAGACAGGACTCCAGGGTTTGCCGGAGGTATTTTTCTACGTTATAGACCGGAATGATAACAGATACTTTGATGTCGGTTTTAGAGTTCATGGAGTGTCTTATTTATCTCTTCTTTACAGCGTTGTATGGTTGTATGGATTTCCTCTTTCAGCGTATTATATTGTTTTAACAGGTAATCTGTTTTTTCTTCTACCAGGTTTAAGATGAATCCGTCTTCCCAGAGTGAGGAATGATTAGCCTGTATAATCATATCCTTTCGTCCCAGGCTGCCACCGATTACTCCCTGGTATTTCTCGCTGTAGGCCAGGCATATGGCAGGTTTACCCGTCTGATAGGTGGATACGGCGGGGTGCATCCTTCCGGTAAGGGTAAACAGGCCGTTGCCTAACAGGAAGCGTGCACGTGTGGGACCTGTTTTTTCTGTTACCCGGATGATTTGTGCCTGTAAGTTTGCCGGGCACATTGTATATAATGTGTTGATTAATCCGGCTTCATTTCCATACGGAGGAAAGGTATGGGCCAATAACACGATTTTGTATCCTTTCAGGGTTTCTTTTCCTGCCAGCATCCGGATCATTCCGGCGTGGGCTTTCAGGTAGTCTTCTTCTTTCCGGCAATAGTATCCTTCCTGTACCAGTCCTGAAATAACGATGGTGATATAGCTATCTCGTGTCAGTCCGTAGGTTTCCAGGATGTTTTCTTCTATCTTTTTGTTGTGCTGCAGAGGTAGGTCATGTAACGCCAAATCTACCGATTGTTTTACGGTTACTCCTAATTCTTTTTTCAGGTATTCTACTGTCCAGGGGTCGCGGGCATATACGTTGAAACGAGGTAGAAGGTACCGCACTGCCACTCTGTTCCAACTGTAACTGAATGGGCCGATGGTTTGCCCGATTAGAATGACAGGGGTGCTGAAAGAGAGTTTCCATTTCTGCCAGATGGCTATACAGGCTTCATATCGGCCGTAATATTCTGATAAGTCATCGCCGCCTACTATGATTACTTTATCAAATCCGGCATGTTGTTTTGAGAAGAGAATGTGCCACAGGGTAGCTGCTTTTCTCAAAAGAGGATGTCTGCCTGGTAGGTTTTGGCTGAGTTTGGGAGGGGTATATCTTTTTATTTCGATAGGGGTGCGTAGCTCTTTACTGATATCTCCGGGCCCGGCATAGGTATCTAAATCACAATAGATGTCTGTTCCGGTTCCGTATTTATCTATAAGTGCCTGTATAACTACCAGTCCCATCATCCCGGTTCCGTAATTGTTAAGATTGGGGAAATGTAGGATTAATATTTTTTTCTTTTCAGATGCCATACCTGATTTTTCTATAGGTTTGTAATATTCCTGTTTTGAGTAGTGCCTCTTTAGTCAGATTATACGTGGTTTCCCGGATAGAGGGCTGTACGAATTTCCGGAGGTAATCCAGTGTGAAATCATCTATGTTCCGGAAAAAGATTTCCCGTTTGGGATGGACGGGTGCCGTATGTAGCAGGCTTGGATTGTGTTGTATGACCTGGTTGTAATCCAGTATTTTTAATTCGCATTTTTCCGGTGGTAGGAGCCAGGTCAGATTTTCGCTATTAAACAGGGCCACGCTTATTCCTTTATCGTCATCGAACTGCGGTGCCAAGTGTCCTATACCCCAGCAATCTCCGATTGTGATATCACTTCCGCTTCTTAATTGTTTCATACTGCATGCATGGCAGGAGGGGCGAAGGTAAAGGTTGGAATGGAAACCCCGCCCAAAGAGGTTCTTATCCAACGGTTCCGTGTATGTATAGGGAGTTGTTTCCGGTGAATCTTTTGAAGTAAGACGAATGGAAAAGGTAGAGTTTTTCCATCCTCTTTTTTATCTCTGAATTGTAAATCTTCGATTATGGCTTTGCCGGCAGGAAAGGGCAAGGGCTGCCTGGCAATCCACTTTTCCAGATAGAGCCGGAGTATTTTAGGGCTGGGTACACCGTGACAGATAAAATCTATGGTGAGTAGGCCGGGGTATTCTTTCCGCAAAAACCGTTTTAGCCCGGCTATCTGGCATGGAGTACCGCAGTAAAGTACTTTCCGTCCTTGTTTGCAGGAATTCTTCTACTTTCCTGAAGGTGTCGTTCGTACTGCTTTGTACATATTTTGACCCCCGGAATCTGTGGATACCTTCTATTGTTTCCGTGTAGGTATGACCTACTTCATAGCGGGCATTGTAGGCGGCTCCGAAGACGACTCCCTTTTCGTTGATTATCTGTTCGGCCAATAGGGTGAATATGCCTCCTGAAGAACTTTGCATCCGGGTGTGGGTATCTTTGTTTTTGGCTGCATAGGTATAGAGGGGTTTTCTTTCTATTCCCGGATGGAGTACCGGACAGACTTTTTCACACAAACCGCAATCAATGCAACTGGTTATATCGACTACCGGATAGGGAAATCCTTCTTTATCTTCCTGCATCGTGATACATTCGCGGGGACAGCGTTGGGCGCAGGCATAGCAGCCACAGCAATCTTTTTTATCTTTTATCCGTATCATGAATGGCGTAGTATTTTTAACAGGTAAATTACCGGTAGGGTAAAGGGCCTGTTACAGCATAAAAAGGTTTTTATTTTCAGGTTGGTTGTTATCCAGTGGTGGGCTGTTTTCTGTAATTTGTTTAACAGGTCCTTTGTCCGTTCTTTTTTCCGCATCGTATCCGGTTCTCTAAATTGGATACGCGTATTGTGCCTGGATTTCCTGTATATAATGTTCTTTTTCCTGGTTCGGCAGGTTGGGCATCTCTTTCAGGGTAGAAACAATGGATGCTTCGTAGGCTGCCAGTTTGTTTTCTACTCCTTCGTATGTAATAAAGGTTCCGCGTGAGTGGGAGGCTGCCCGGACTACGATGTTATATATATACTCCGGAATAGTCAGGCAGGTTTGTTTATAGAGTAACGGTAGCATTAATTGCCAGTTTTGTCCTGCGAATTTTGCGGTATAGATATTAAGGCCGGGGATATTTTTGCGTATGGCACTCATGCGGGCCATATAGGCTCCGGCACAGAAATAGAAGCCGTTCCGGCAGAAAAGGCAGTCTTCAAAAAGGTCTTTTTTATCTTCTCCGCAATATTTCCCGGTAATTGTTCCGGTGTCTTCATTTAACAGATAAGCAAAGCCCCGCACCATAGAGGTGTCTTCCGGACTATTTTCCAGTGCATGTACCAGTTGGGCGATTGCTTTTTCGGAACGATAATAGTCATCACTGTCCGGCCATACCAGATAGTCGCCTTTTACCTGTTTTAAACCGTTGTTGATGGCTCCGGATTGTCCCTGATTATTTTGCTGCAGGCAGGTGAGGGTGTATCCTTTGCGCTGAAACTGGGGAATATATTTTTCTACTACTGTTGTACTATGGTCGGTACTTCCGCCGTCTATTACAATCATTTCGATAGCCGGATAGGTTTGTATTAGTACTGAATCCAGCAACCGGTGAATAAACGCGGCACTGTTGTAGCAGGGGGTGAGGATACTGACTAATTTTTCTGATGGCATTGTTTGAATACTATAGTGTATACTTTGGTTTTTATTTGGTTTCTCATCTCTTTATCGAATGCGAAATAATATCCCAGCAGACTGATTATGGCTGTACTACTAACGGTAACGATAAGTAGCCGGGTCCATCCTTCGGATAATAGGAGTGAGAACATATAGGTTGCTAACGTGGCTGTTATACCTATGGCTACGGGTGGGAATATAGCGTATTGTAAAAACCGGGGAAGTGAGAATTCCGGAATATACGTTTTCAGGTACCATCCGTTTAAACAGCAGCCTATTCCAACAAATAACAGGTTTAACCAATAGGGGAGCGTGGGGGAAGGAACCCCACCGGAAGGATAGCCATGACAGGGGTATTACCAGCGGGTAAAGGGTGCCGTCCCAGAGACTGGAACGTTTGATTCGTCCTGTGGCATGGATACCACTCATGAGTATGGTGGATATGTTGGCTATAAAGGCAAACCCTAAGGTAAGCCTGCAAAATGCGGGTGTATATTCCGGTACCTGTTTAAGCCATATTTTGAGTATGAAGGGCATTTCAAGGATAACCGGAAGGGAGAGTAACAGTAATAGTAATGAGGTGTATTTAACCGTATTATTGAGAAGCTGTAACATATAGGATGTGTTTCCGGCGGCGTAATTTTTTACAATTTGCGGACGGGCTGCTACCAGTATATTTCCGGCAAAGGAACTGATGGCTCCCTGTACCTGGGTTGCTATTCCGGCTGCAGCATTCAGGATAGGACCGAAAAAGATATTCAGTAACATATTTACTCCCTGTGTACGGGCCATAGTACTCATGTTGCCATATAAATCCCAGCCTGAAAATGTAAGCATAGGCTGGATGAGTTCTTTTTTATATTGCAGACGGAATTTACATTCGGCAAACTGACGGGAGCAATATATGTCTGCCAGAGAAAGAAAAGCACGCAGGAGACTACTAATAGCAGGATACCATATAGAATCAGTTTATCGTAGGTGATAACCATGAGTAGAAATACGATACTGAGTTTTAGTAGTACGCTTATTATCTCGATCCCGGCATAGATATCCATTCGCTCGTGGGAGAGAACGGCTGCCGTATAGGGTACCTGCAGGATGGTGAGGAACACGCTGGCTACGGACAGGTGGTAAACGGTACGTGCGGCTGACATTCTTTCAGGTGGAATTACCAGTTTTGTCTCTAAAAACCATAAACCGATGGTTTCAGCGAGTATCAGGATGATAACGGCAATTAATAGATGGATGGTACAGGCGGCAGAGAATATGCCGGGTAGGCGAACCGGATTTTTTTGTCCGAGTTCGAAGGTAAGGAAACGTGCAGTAGCTGTACTCATGGAGTTTGTAATAAAGCTAAGCATGGCAATGACGCCCGCTACTACTATGTAAATCCCATAATCTTCGACTCCCAGTGTATTTAATAATACCCGTGAGGTGTAGAGGGATACTCCCATAGCGAAGAACATACGGAAGTAAAGCAGTAGCGTATTCCGGGCTATTCTTTTGTTATTTTGATAGTTAGAATCCATAAGTTTGCTATCGCCGGTACACAAAAAAGTTCGTCAGTCCCATCTTTATGAGGCTCACGTATGATTAATAAATTCCTGTGTACTTTGTAATAACATTTGGTTTTTAGAAAATGTTGGGAATGGGATAAAAAGAGCGGTGTTTGTTGTTTATTAAGGGAAAGGCGTTGTCCGGATGTTTTTTTATTGAAAAACAGGGGAATTTGTGTGGGTTTTTATTGCCGCGGGCTGTCAGGAAAGAATCCCCGGGTAGTGATTGGTTGCCGTGGGCTGCCGGGAAGGAATCCCCGGGTAGTGATCGCTTGCTGTGAGCTGTCGGCAAAGAAAAACCATGGGGGAACTATGTTTTTATTTGAATGATTTGATATTTCTACTGTATTCTCATGGTTTGGGTGGATTAATTAAATACAAAAAAGGTTGCCTGATTATTCAGACAACCTTTTTTATTTAGATACTTTCGTATGTTGTTCTACCTCTTTGGCAGTTGTTTTTACTTCAGAGATAATTTTCTGTTCTTCTTCGTCGAAGTCTACTATAATTGTATCGCCTTCGGTTACGGATGCACGGATAATTAATTCGGCCATTTCATCTTCCAGGTATTTCTGGATAGCGCGTTTTAGCGGACGTGCTCCGAACTGTACATCGTATCTTTTGCTGGCAATGAAGTCTTTGGCTTTGTCGGTAAGTACCAACTGGTATCCCAGACCTGCTACGCGTGCATACAATCCTTCCAGTTCGATATCGATAATCTGGTGGATAGATTCTTTGTCCAGCTGGTCGAATATAATGATATCATCAATACGGTTCAGGAATTCCGGAGCAAAGGCTTTATTGAGTGCTTTCTGGATGACTCCACGGGAGAAATCTTTGTCTGTTTCATCTTCTGCTCTGGTGTTGAAACCGACTCCACGGCCGAAATCTTTCAACTGGCGTGTACCGATATTGGACGTTAATATCAGGATGGTATTTTTGAAGTCAATCCGTCGTCCCAGACTATCTGTCAGGCGTCCTTCATCCAATACCTGTAATAACAGGTTAAATACGTCCGGATGTGCTTTCTCGATTTCGTCCAGTAAAACTACTGAATAGGGCTTACGGCGTACTTTTTCTGTTAATTGTCCACCTTCTTCATACCCTACGTATCCCGGAGGCGCTCCGATTAAGCGGGAAACCGCAAATTTTTCCAGATATTCACTCATATCGATACGGATTAATGAATCGGCTGAGTCGAACAGGTATTCTGCCAGTTTCTTTGCTAAATGGGTTTTACCTACTCCGGTAGGCCCGAGGAACATAAAGGTTCCAATCGGCTTGCTGGGGTCTTTCAGTCCTACCCGGTTCCGTTGGATAGCTTTCACTATCTTTTGTACGGCATCGTCCTGACCAATAACCTTGCTTTTCAGAATATCGCTCATTTCAAGCAGTTTCAGGTTTTCGGCTTTGGCAATACGTTGCACCGGTACACCTGACATCATGGCAACTACTTCGGCTACTTTTTCTTCGTCTACCGTTTCGCGGTGTTCCTGTAGCTCCTGTTCCCACTTGGCTTTAGCGGCTTCCAGTTGTAAAAGTAGCTGGCGTTCTTTGTCGCGGAAGCTGGCTGCCAACTCAAAGTTTTGGGATTTTACCGCAGTAAGTTTCTCATTTTTAGTGTCTTCTATCTGGGCCTCCAGCTCTTCGATACTTTTTGGTACAATGATATTTGATATATGTACGCGTGAACCTGCTTCATCCAGTGCATCAATTGCTTTATCCGGGAAGTTCCGGTCGCTGATATAACGTTCAGTCAAATTGACACATGCTTTTAATGCTTCGTCAGTATAAATGACATTATGATGTTCTTCATACCGTGGGGTGATATTTTTCAGGATTTGAAGGGTTTCCTCAGCGGTTGTCGGGTCAACGATTACTTTCTGGAAACGGCGCTCCAAAGCTCCGTCTTTTTCAATATTTTTACGGTATTCATCCAGGGTTGTTGCTCCGATACATTGGATTTCTCCTCTGGCCAGTGCCGGTTTCAGCATATTGGCGGCATCCGTTGAGCCGGACGCAGAACCTGCTCCTACAATGGTGTGTATCTCGTCTATAAACAGGATAATGTTCGGATTCTTGGATAGTTCGTTTAGTATCGCTTTGATGCGTTCTTCAAACTGTCCCCGGTATTTAGTTCCGGCTACGATGGAAGCCATATCCAGGCTAATCACCCGTTTGTCGAATAAGATACGGGATACTTTCCGTTGTACGATACGCAGGGCTAAACCTTCTACGATAGCTGATTTACCTACCCCTGGTTCACCGATTAATACAGGATTATTCTTTTTACGGCGGCTCAGAATCTGTGCCAGTCGCTCTATTTCCTTTTCACGGCCTACAATGGGATCTAAACGGTTTTCAGCTGCCGCTCTTGTCATATCTGTTCCGAAGTTATTCAATACAGGGGTATCATTCGGAGACTTGGGCTGTCCTGAGGCGGATCCTGAAGAGCGTCCTTCTTTCCGGGCAGAGAAATCATCTTCATCTTCGTCCTCATCGTCTGTAAACCCGTCGGTTATTTCGTCAAATTCAGTAATGTCTTCCATTTCCTGACTGTTTTCTTCTGCCAGTTGGTTATATACGCTGCGGTATGTAATACCAGCATCGCCCAACACTTTGGCAGCGACATTAAATTCTTCTTTCAGGATAGCAAGCAGGAGATGTTCGGTACCGGTCACATCGCTTTTGAACAGGCGTGCTTCCAGTACACTCATACGTAGTACGCGCTCAGTTGTTTTACTGATCGCTATATCTTCCTGTAGTGTATCCTCGTTTTCAAATGTGTTTTTTATATCTTGCTCGATATTTGCTTTAATCTCCAGTATATCAGCATTGAGGGATTGCAAAATTTGCATTGCTTTTCCTTCTCCGGTTCGTATAATTCCCAACATTAAGTGTTCCGGTCCGATATAACTATTTTGAAGTCTGGAAGCCTCTTCACGGCTGTATTCCAATACATCAACCAAGCATTTTGAATAGTTATTCTTCATATTGTATGCGTCTCCTTCCAGTGCAAAATTAATTAATACTCTTCATATAACATCAAAATTCGTGCCAATGTTGCTTATAAAAAGTGAATGGAACTACTTTCTCAAGCAATTCCATCCGGAAAGTTTCATATACTTTATTACCCTAGTATATAAATTACTAACTATGTGAATTTTTGTTAGTACGAAGATAATGGCTTTCGCAAGGGATTATCTTCTTTTTTGTTCGCCAAATTATTAATTGATTCTTGTTACTATTTAAAGCTTAACGTCAGAGAGTGGTTTCCGGTTTGTATATAAGCTGATAGAAGACAGATACAGAAAAATAGTACCTCTTTCTGGTTTACAATTAGTTATCTATACTGACCTTATAT
>JAJBTP010000479.1 GCA_020860805.1 Tannerellaceae bacterium
CCCGCCCCCCCCTTTGTTCTTGTTTTGGTCGCTTTCTCAGCCCGCACGGCCACGGGCAAATTTTTGTAAGTTATATTTTT
This sequence comes from Tannerellaceae bacterium, assembly GCA_020860805.1. Classification (GTDB taxonomy): domain Bacteria; phylum Bacteroidota; class Bacteroidia; order Bacteroidales; family Tannerellaceae; genus UBA4116. The sequence continues at coordinate 81 of JAJBTP010000479.1, forward strand.
TCGGAGCAAATCCGATTGTTTTCCATTTTTCCTGTAAAGCAATAATCTCTTTATTTTTTGCTTCCCAGTCTTTAAAAGTTACCAGCTGGCTGAAATCAATACTTTCAATCTCTTCGCAAATCGCTGTTTTTGCTTCCAGGTTTTCCTGCTCTTTCGCTTTCAGTTTTTCGAAATGTTCCTGGTGTCTTTTGTTAATAACAGTTGAAGCCGCTTTAAACCGTGTCCAGATTTCTTCCCGTAACTCTTTGGCAACCGGACCGATTTTACGCCATTGCTGGTGCAACTTCTGTAACTGGTGGAAAGCAGAAATAATATCCTGTTCACTCTCCAGTTTTTCCACCGCTTCACAGAGTGTTGTTTTCAGTTCCAGATTCTTTTTGAAATCATAATCTCTGAATTGATTATTGATTTTAATGATATCGTAGAATCGTTTACTATATATCTGATAGTTTTTCCATAACTCATTCGCATGCTCCTGTGGTACTGCTTTAATTTCTTTCCAGCGGTGTTGTATATCTTTGAAATCCTGATATAATTTGTTGAAATCATCCTGGCTTTCAGTGAGTACTTTTAACCTGTCTATCAGTTGAAGTTTTAGTGCGTAATTAGCCGCTTTTTGTTGTTCTTCTTCAGCCGCTACAGCTGCTCTTTTTTGTTTATAGACATTTAAAAGTTCTTTTAGCTTTTCTTCCGTATCATCCACAGGAGTCACAAAATCACTTTCTTCTCCTCCGTTTTCAATGAAAGCCTTTTTTAGTTCTTCTACTTCCGAACGACGCAACTTGTAATAGTTCTGTTTCAAGGTTTTTATATCACCACGGGCACCTTCTGCCGATTCATTTACCAGTCCGGTTAATTGATCCGGTATTTCTTCTTTTGTCAGTTTTCCGGGTGCAGTTGCCGGAGTCTCTTCTTCTACAGGAGCTTCTTCTGTTTCAGTCACAGAGACCGCTGAGCCTTCTTCCGCAACGGGTGCGGTAGCCGGTTCTTCTTTTTTCTCTTCTGTTACTTCGTTAGGTACAGTCTCTTCTGTGGGAGTTGTTGGCTCTGTTACTGCTGGTGCTTTAGCTTCTTCCGATTGACCGTTATCTTCTACCGGCAAATTAGTTCCTTGAGTGTCATTCATAATTACAATCGCATTTAAATGAGGAAGTGTTATCCTATTATCAAATCACAAATTAAACTAAATATTTTTTGATAACATCATGAAAAAGCAATTATTTTAACATACAAAAGTAGCAAACCCAGGGAAACACCATTAAATTATCCGTTTGATTAATGGGCGATTAATGAAAATTTTATCACCCGGTGTAATTATTTTTCTTTTTGCCAGACTAATAAGATAAAAAGGGATGATTCGATAATGAACCAGGAAAAAGAATTTATAAATACGATTGAAACATATCAGCAGATTATTTACAAAGTTTGCTATATGTATGCCTCAGGACACACCAGTCTAAATGATTTATATCAGGAGGTAGTCATTAATTTATGGAAAGCTTACCCAAAATTCCGTGGTGAGTGCAAAATCTCTACCTGGATTTACCGGATTGGCCTGAATACATGTATTACTTTTTACAGAAAAGGAAACTCCCTTCCGGAAGTGGTACCCTTTCCGGAAGGATATGATGTAGTCTGGAAGGATGAGAATGAACAGGCATACCAATTGCGGGAAATGTACCGGCTGATTAATAATTTATCTTCCATAGAGAAAGCCCTTATCTTATTGTGGCTGGAAGAGAAAAGTTATCAGGAAATAGCAGAAATAACCGGTGTTTCCAAAGGGAATGTAGCTGTCAAACTCAACCGGATTAAAGAGAAATTAAAAAACATGTCGAATCTGTAATTCAATAAGGATAAATTATGGAAATGGAAGATTTAAAATCAGGGTGGAAAATACTCAATGAGCGACTTTCCCAAAGTGAGAAGTTAAACAGAATGATTATTCAGGAGATGATTCATAAGAAAACGATTTCTGCTTACCGGAAATTATTTTATACAGACCATATATCAAATCTGTTAACCATTCTATTTATTATTCTTCTTTTAGGTAATGCGTTTAGTGCAAAGCCTATAATGAAAATGCAAACCTTTATTTTCCTGGAGATTTTTATGACTCTGGCCCTGGTTGTACAACTATTTGCATTCTCATTCTTTGCACGGTTTAGCCTTGAGTCTGCCCAATTAATTGAGTCTGCCAAAATAATTGTGAAATATCAATGGTGGATAAATAAACAAAAGAAGTATACACCTTTGGTTGCGACAATATATATGATAGTCGTATTTCTTTTGGAAAACCCTCCTATCTCTATTCTGGAAACAGTTATAAGGATTATTGTGGGAATAATTTTACTTTGTGCTATCTTATGGGGATTCTATTACTTTTATGGAAACAACCTGCACGATATAAAACAAGGTTTAAAAGAACTGGAAGAACTGGAAGACGATAAATTAGAGGATGCCTGAGGATAACGATATATAAGTTATAAGTCCTAAAGGGACGCTTTAATCTAGCCCAGGACAAAGTCCTGGGTTGAATAATAAATAATGTTTTAAGTGCTGAAAGCACGGCTAAAAAATAACCTGAACCTGGCACTACGTACCGGGCTATAATCATTCCTCCCTCCAGGACTTACTATTTCCGGATTAATTTAGAATACAGAGAGCCTTCCAATCAATTCGTCCCCCAAAGCCCGTTTGGTTTCGATGTGTTCTTTTACGGCAGTCACAAAAGGATTGTTTTCAAAATCACCCCGTACCCCTTCAAAATCTTTCTCTTTTTCCTCGCGGAAACCATCCACACCAAAACCGGTCATCGAAGTCAGTGAAAATTCCTTATGTGCATCCTGGTAAAGCATTTCGTCCAGTCCGATAACTGATTGCTGCTATTTCTGGACCAGTTCGATAATTTTATCCGGAGTAATGGTTTGCAAATTTACCCCATAGTATGCTTCAATCATTTCGTATGCCCAGGTCCATTCACGGAAATAGTATTTTTCATACTCTTCTTCGAGATAAGACTCAATCTGTGTGAGTGTTGAAAAGGTTTCTCCTTCAATATTATCCAGTAATTTATCCAACGCTTTACGTGAAAGAATAAGACCGGATAAATCAATCCATTCACCGGAACCGGTTTTTTCATCTGTGGCAAGGCGTTTCCGGATTTCTTCAACAGATTGGAATTGAATTCCTTCTAACCGTTTGATCAATGGGTTTCCTAAGAATTTATCAATCGCCATCCGGTACAGTTTGATTCCTTTTTGTAAAGAACTACCTTTGATACGGGTATTCTGGTAATAATAGATTTCAGAAGTTTCTCCTACCAATGACTGTAATTGTTTCAGTACACGGATAGCCTTCATCATTTTTTGAATAGTATAAGGACTTAATAAGTTGTAATTTATTTTATCCAGTTTGACTGAATCCACCCGTTTATCACGTTTAGGCCATTTCTGTGCATCACGGATAGTGCCTACACTTCGTAGATTAACACCCGGAACCAGATACGTCTCATCATCCTTTTCAATTAAATAAGAAAAAGGTAAATCAGAAGTATCACAATGATGATAATGCCGTCCCATTACCAGTGAGAAAGCTCCAATCCGGGAAGGCCATAAAATATAAGAATCACTCGTTGTTTTCGAGCCTCTTTCTACAATACCCTGGTGAATCGGGCCTAATTTATACATGTGGTTACTCTGGTTGGAACCACTTCCGGCATTCAGGAACGAATACATCCCGGCTATTAAAAGACTGCTTTTATGCATAGATACCGTGAAAGGACCGGCAAAAATGGCACAGGCCTCCCCATTCTCGAACGCACAGTTACTAAATAACAGAGAATCATGTGCAGAAAAATTATGAGTTACATGACAAGCCTGTCCGATAAAACAACGGATGATTTTAGCCGCATCCGATACCATTGCACCGGATGAAATAATAAAATCCTGTGCAATGACACTGCCTCCTATAAATACCGGAGCCTTTTGGTTACTGTTAATTGAACCATTTTCCAACCGGGTACAGTTTTCTATCGCCGTATATTCTCCGACTTTTACATTGTGAATCGTTCCGGTATTAACAATCCGTACACAATCCGCGACCGTACCGGTTGTAGAAGCAACAGAATCTGCATATTTTTTTATAAGCTGCTGTAATTTTTGAATTAGAACAGGACGATGCCGGTATAAAGCAATAATGTAAGCCAGTGAGGCTGACAGATGATCGTAAATGGGTACCTCACGTCCACCGGTTTCATTCAGTACAGCTACCTCCACATTATTTCCGAAAGAGGTTAATTCATCCACCATCATGACGTGAATATTCTGTATAAAACAACGATTACCAATTGTATAATTGGCAATATAGTTATGTACATCCTCAATCAATACATTGTTACCTAAAGTACAGTTATGAAGAGTTGCACGGCAGAGTCCGCTGTGTTTTTTCATACCTCCCGGCAGATCAAGACTTTCTTCAAATGCGCCTAACTCCACTTGGCCGGAAAACCGGGTGTACCATACATATTCAATATCAAATTTTTCAGGTACTAAAACGGTATTCCAGTCGTCCGCATGACAAAACTGAGATTGCAATTGTACAATCTCTTCAGGGTAAAGGTTTCTTCTTTTCATACATAGATGTTAAAATAGTTATTCAACGATGTCGTCATATTGCTGGAAAAGGAAATCATTGTAGGGGAAACGGGTCACATGAATCTGCTTTACCCGTTCATACAATAACTCTTTCAACTCCTCCATATTGGTCTTATTTTTAGCTGAGATAAAAATACAATTATCTTTCATCTTATTCATCCAGGTCCGCTTCAATTCCTCTAAATTAATATTCTCGCGGGTACGTGGTGTAAGGTCATCTTCATCTTTCGGTACAAATGTAAAGGCATCAATTTTATTGAAAACCATAATCATCGGCTTCTCGGAATCATCAATTTCCGCCAGTGTTTTATTTACCACCTCTATCTGTTCTTCAAAAGTAGGATGTGAAATATCTACAACATGTACCAATAAGTCGGCCTCCCGGACTTCATCCAGGGTTGATTTAAAAGATTCAACCAGTTCAGTAGGAAGTTTACGGATGAAACCGACCGTATCGGAAAGAAGGAACGGCAAATTATTAATAATCACTTTCCGGACAGTCGTATCCAGTGTGGCAAACAATTTATTCTCCGCAAATACTTCGCTTTTGCTTAACTGGTTCATCAGGGTTGATTTTCCTACATTGGTATACCCAACTAATGCAACCCGGACCATTTTACCCCGGTTTTTTCGTTGTACGCTTTTCTGCTTATCAATCTCGATTAAATCCTTTTTCAATTTATCGATTTTATCCAGAATAATACGGCGGTCGGTTTCCAGCTGGGTTTCACCCGGACCACGCATACCTACCCCTCCCCGCTGACGTTCCAGGTGTGTCCACAGCCGGGTTAACCGGGGGAGCATATATTTGTATTGTGCCAGTTCTACCTGGGTTTTTGCATGGGCAGTCTGTGCCCGTTTGGCAAAAATATCCAGAATCAGATTCGTACGGTCTAAGATTTTGACCTGTAATTCCCGTTCAATATTACGTAATTGTTTGGGTGAGAGTTCATCATCAAAGATGACTAATCCGATTTCATTCTCTACTACGTATTCTTTGATTTCCTGAAGTTTTCCTTTTCCGACGAACGTAACAGGATGAGGATGGTCCAGCCGCTGGTAGAATCTCTTTGCGGTTTGTACTCCGGCCGTATCTGCCAGAAACGACAACTCATCCAGGTATTCATTTACTTTCTGTTCGTTTTGATGCTGTGTGATTAAACCGACTAAAACGGCTTTCTCGGTCACGGCTTCTGATATCACAAATTCTTTCATTCAAATGAAAATTTTAATATATAGGCATGAAAACGTACGCGTTTCATATCACAAAGATAATGAAATAGATCGGAATTAAAGTAGAACAAATTTTAGAACATGTAGTTCATATCTCTTATCTTTGTTGAAAACAGAATGCATATGAAAAAGTTGGTCGTACTTACCGGTGCGGGAATGAGTGCGGAGAGTGGAATTTCCACTTTCCGCGATTCAGACGGATTGTGGGAAAAACACGGAGTAGAAGATGTGGCTACTCCTGAGGCATTCGCCAAAGACCCGGCACTTGTCCTGGAATTTTATAATCAACGCAGGCGGCAGCTCCTTACCTGTGAACCCAATGACGGACACCGGGGACTGGCTGCGTTAGAGAAAGATTTTGAAGTACATATTATTACACAAAATGTAGATAATCTGCATGAAAAGGCCGGTAGTACGCAGGTCTTACATTTACATGGTGAACTAATGAAATCCTGTCCGGTTAATAATACCGGCAAATGGTATGATATCCCTGTGGAAAATCCCGATATATGCATAGGGGATACAGATACAGAGGGTGTACAATTGCGTCCCTATATTGTTTGCTTTGGAGAAGCGGTACCCATGATTGATCCGGCCATCCGCCTGGTGGAAGCGTCGGATATTATGGTTGTAATCGGAACCTCGTTGAATGTATATCCGGCTGCCGGATTACTGAATTATGTGCGTAAAGGACAACCTGTTTTTCTCATTGATCCGAAAGAAGTTCAAACCCACCGGAATGATGTGCGCTTTATTCAGGCAGGAGCTTCTGAAGGGGTCGCTGTTTTAACACAACTTTTAAAAGAATATGTATGAGCCGGATGAATACTATTTATATGCAGAGCCCTGTAGGTTGGATAGAATTACAGGCCAGTGAAACCCATTTATGTGGGTGCCGTTCAGTTGCAGGACCCGGAGAAGCAACCCCTCTGGCTGAGAAAAACCCTGTGTTGCAGGAAGCGGTGAAGCAATTGACTGAATACTTTGACAGAAAAAGGACTACTTTTGAGTTACCTCTTCAACAGCAGGGCACTCCCTATCAGCAAACCGTCTGGAATGAGTTGCTGAATATCCCTTATGGGAAGTGTATTTCATACAAAGAACTGGCTGCCCGTACCGGAAATGCCAAAGCCTGTCGTGCAGCCGGATCGGCTAACGGTAAAAATAATATATTTATTATCGTACCCTGCCACCGGGTGATACAATCCAACGGAACTTTGGGAGGATTTGCCTATGGGTTGGAGATGAAACAGTTTTTGCTGGATTTGGAAAAAACTACTCCTTAAAAACGGTTTTTTCCCTTCACCCTTCACAAACCACTGTAAGTTTTTGTATTTCAGCGCATAACCCTGTGAAGGGTAGTGTGAAGGGAAAAGACAACCCTTCACAGGATTATCACAGCAAACAGGTTACCGGCACGTGTGTGCTTTTTCTCAAATCCTTCAGCTTGTAACCACATCGAATATTGCTTTTCGGTTGTTTTAGAAAAATTTTTCTTTGATTTTTTAGAGACTATATCCATGAGTTGAGCCGCACTGTAATAAGTTGCTTCTTCTCCTTCCTGTGGCGGACGAAAATAAAGTTTAGTATATTGTATCTCTACCGGAATTTGCTGGAAAGCCTGGTTGATACGGATCAATTCCTTTTCTTCTTCGGGCAGTAGCCAGTACCGCTCTCCTTTGCGGATAGCATGTACTGCCTGTGCATACAGCTGTTCATATTCCGGCGGTGTGCTGATATCAATCTGCCCGTTTACCTGTGCGCAGATGTACCGCCGGCTACCTGTCGGATCCGTTAATAGTTCCGAAGGGTTGGCTGTGGCACAAAAAGAGACCATCCGGCGTACAATCTCAAAGGATTTTTCATAAGGTTTGCGTATTTTTAATTCCGGCAGCTGGATGAGGCGTTTTAATTCAGCCTGGTATTTCCGGCTGAGGCGGTCGAATTCGTCCAGATTGATTAACAGATTCTGTGCCATTAATAATTCTGTGCCTGTTTTATTTTCCAGATTGATATTTTCAGCATAATAATCCTGTAATACCGGAGGTAATAGTCGCCGGAAAAATACGGATTTGGATACCCCCTGTCCGCCTACCAATACAGGAACCAAACTGTTACTATACATCCGGTCGCGTTTAATCCAGTGGGCAACCATACTGATAAACCAGATATAAAAATGTTCCCTCCAACGGGGGTGTCTGTAGGTACTTGACCGGCTAAAGCACGTATCCGGTCTTTCTCATCCCACACAGGAAGTTCATTTATAAAATCCAGTAAAGGGTTGTAAGTAGGCAACCGGTTTGAAATAATGTATCTTTTAATATCCGGATCAAGCACCCCGATACCTTCTTTCTGTGCGTTCATACACATATCATGCATCACCTTGATGGTAACCGGTTTAAACCGGAAAGCCAGCGAATGATTTTCACGGTATTCCGCTTCATCCGTAATTTCATTGTATCGTAGTTCGTACCGTCTTTCCATAAACTCTTCAAGCCGGGTGATGAGATGCATATATTTGGAAATACAGGGCTTGTAACCCAATTCTTTTTTCTCCTGCCGGTATATGTTCCGGATAGTTTGCCGTATCAGGTCAATATGGGCTGTTGAATAGGTAGACCGGAATATCCACCGGACGGTATTTTCTTCAGGGATAGCAGAAGCATAGCAGTATTTACCAATGACCTGTAGAAACGTTTTCGGATCATCTTCCTGCCAGGTTTCTCCTTTTTCGTCCAGTGTCTGCTGCAAACATAATTCATACAGCATACTGATTTTCTCATACTGTTCCATTCCCGGCAGAATGCCTGCCAACGGATCATAAACGGTTTTTTCTTTACCGGTATATCCTTTTTCTCAGGTAATTCATCCGGTTGTTCAAGGAGAAGGGCGGGCGTATTCGGATGGAAATAGCAATCCGGGTCCCATGACAGACGGCAAACCCGGTGTAATACCGGTTCTTTCTGATCTGCTTTCCGGTTGAATTGTTCTTCATAATGAAGCGCAGTAAGCAGATAAGCATGTGCATGAAAAGTAGCCGCATCCTCTTTTGTGGCAGGCAGATTACCATCCGGCAACGTATAGCGGACAACAACTTTTACACTTCTTCCACTGCACCCAACAAAAACCAATAAAGGTTTTTTGTAAAGGTTTATCTGGTCACGCAGGCGGTAGGCTTCCTGAAAGGTTGGTAACCGGTTAAACTCAATTAATACCAGGCCGGTATAATACATCCAGGCGTTTTCTTTATAAACCGAAGAAAAAATAACAGCCGGAATCCGGTTACCCTCTACTGTCCTGACTTCCGGTGTGAGGTAAGGGATTGAATCTCTTACTTCGCTGATAGCTTTGGGTATTTTCTCAGCCTTTAAAAAAGAGACTATTTTCTCCAGTGTTATTATTCTGGGATTTCTTAGTTGTCCGTTCAGATAAGTTACTTTTTTCATGGTGTTGTTTTTTCGGATAAGGTGTATAAAGTGAAATTTGTACCGGCTACGGTTCGGATGTGTCCCTCTTTTTTCAACTGGTTTAAATCCCTCAGGGCAGTAGACCGGCTACATCCGTTTAATTGTGCGGCAGCCATACATTGTATAAAATCTACTTTTTGTAAATGCTTTAGTATCCTGTCTCGTCTTCTTTCAGCTGTGAGTGCCGGTTGCGTAATGGTACGCTCAGAGCGTTCAAATTGGATGTCTTTCAATGTCTGTTTTGCGCTTTTATCCAACCGTATATTTATTTTTTTGAACCGTACACGTGAAGGCAGTAATTCTTTGCCTTCTGTGAACGAATCGGAAGTGATTGAAATGTAGAAAGTTCCAAAATCATCCCAATGAATATGACGTCCCTCCATTAATTCTTCCAGTAATATATCTTTAAGTAAAGTGAGTAAACCGGCTACATCTCCGGGTGTAAACGAACTTCTGGTAGAAATCCGTTTACTGATATCAGACACAGTCAGTTTTTGCGAATTAACAATCCATGGATGGATACCCTCTTTATTACTTGCAGAGGGATTTTTAAAGTAGTGGTATTTAATAGCCATAGTTGTACGATTAAAGTTTTGTTTCCCTGTACATATTTCCGGATTCCTGCACTCCGGATTTTCATAAGTGTTGCATAAAATCTTCCTTTCACTATTGTGAAGCAGTTGCTTTATATGTGTGAATCAATCGTTTCATTTCTATAAAGCAGATGCGTCATATCTGTGAACTCTAAATGTTATGCATAGGTCCTGCACATCTTCCTGTATATTAAACGAAATGATCCGTGCAAATAGTATATATGATCTACTTAATTAAGAAATATTATGATTAGGCTGGGTAAATCTCTTAATTTGCCGGCATTGGAGGGTACCGTTATAAAAAACAGAGTATGGGTTGTAAGGATTTGGCTTGCGGCTGATTTTCAATTGCAATTAGTTATAACTGAAATAGCATAAAGTGTTGATTTTTTTCATTTTCCCCTCTGGAGAGGGGGCAGGGGTGTGTCACAACCAAAACAGAAGTCAGTATGATAACGACCTTAATTATATACCTATTCATCTTTATCTGAAAATAGACTGTTTGCAGATTTATAAAAGACAGTTTTAGGTATGACACGCCCCCAGTCCCTCTCCGGAGCGGAGATGAATACCACGCTAAGAACTATCAAAAGCGGATTGTAAATCCTTATAATCTGTAGGCAGGGATTGCAAATCACGAGTGTTCGGAAGATTTTTAATATCTACTATTTTACTGAT
>JAJBTP010000225.1 GCA_020860805.1 Tannerellaceae bacterium
TTCTTTCTTTTCATTTAAAATTAATTTCACTCATAATAATAGAGTCCTCCAAAGGTAGAAATTTATGTAGATAACAGGTATGTTATAATAGCGAATTTAAACTATCACCGTTATCTTAAATCCGTGCCAGCAGATGTCATAAGCTTTTTATCATCTTTGCTGTACCAACTCTTTGACGGCTTTTACTAATTTATCTATTTCGTCTTTGGTGTTGTAGAAGGCGAATGTGGGACGTACGGATGCTTCATATCCCAGGCGGGCGTAAGGCAGGTTGGGCACAATGGTGTCCGGCACGTACGGCTATTCCTTTTTGGTCGAGTAGTTTACCGACTTCGGGGGTTGGGATATTTTTTAATTCGAAGGAGACTACACTGATGCGGTTTTTAGGATTTCCTATTAAGGTGAGTCCTTCAATCCGCCCCAGTTGCTCACGGGCATACTCTGTCAGACTGTGTTCATACTTTTCAATGTTGTATATTCCTATTTTACTGACATAATCAAGTGCTGCACCTAATCCTACGGCATCTGCGACATTGGGTGTTCCGGCTTCAAAGCGTGCCGGGGGACCATTAAACAGAGTTTCTTCAAAGGTTACATCTTTAATCATATTTTCTCCACCCTGCCAGACCGGAAGTCTTTCCAATATTTCTTTCTTTCCATACACCACTCCGATACCGGTAGGTGCATAGATTTTATGTCCGGAGAAAACAAAGAAGTCTGCTCCCAGTTCCTGTACATCTACAGGTGCATGCGCTATGGATTGTGCCCCATCAATCAACACACGAATACCATACCGTTTGGCCAACTGAATTATTTCCTTTACCGGATTAATCGTCCCAAAGGTATTATTGACATGGCCGATAGAGATAAATTTAACCCGTGGACTTAATAAACGTTCATATTCGTCCAGCAAAATATCACCCTGGTCATTAATAGGTATAGGCATCAGACGTGCACCCCGTTCTTTTGTAATCTGTTGCCAGGGAACGATATTGGCATGATGGTCTAATGTAGAAACCAATACCTCATCTCCGGGTTCCAAATATTTCCGTCCGAACGTCTGAGCCACCAGGTTAATACCTTCTGTAGTACCTCTTACAAAAACAATCTCCTCCGTCGAAGACGCATTAATGAAACGTTGTACTTTTTCACGGGCTCCTTCATAGGCATCCGTAGCCCGGGCAGCCAGTGTATGGGCTCCCCGGTGGATATTCGAATTATCATTTTCATAAAAGCGGGTGATAGTTTGTATTACCTGCCGGGGTTTTTGTGTAGTGGCCCCATTATCAAACCAGATAAGGTCATGGCCATTTACTTTCTGCCGGAGAATGGGGAAATCCTTGCGGATGGCTTCGACATTCAGTGTATCCACATCTTCCAGCGAGAGTTTCCGCAGAATATCTGTCTCCGGGATACCAATCCCGAAATCGGATGTAAACGAAGAGTCAGGCCCGGGAGACTCCAACGGAGAAAAGATTTCTTTGAAAGATGCATATACTCCCGATAAATCCAATTCCTCTTCCTGAGGGATAAAAGAAGTAGTTTGCTCCTCTGCCTGTTCTGTATAGAAACGGGAAAGTTTCTCTTTGAGTTGAGTTAACTCTCCCTCTCCTTCCAGCCAGAATGGTTGTTGGATGCTGGTATACATGTTATTTTTCTATTTTATTACGGTGTTGGTAATCGTGGTGTAATAGCCTACTTCTACATTTTCAAGAACGGCTATCGCATCGTCTGTCAGGGATGCCAGGGAGAAATATTTGGTCAGCAAATAAGAGGCTACTCCAAACTTATCCAATCCCATCAGGCGGGCAGACAAGGAAGGCATAAGTTCACCCGGAATACCGGCCTGGTGCAGACCAACCACTCCCTGTTCTTTTTCTCCTACCCTCACAAGGATGAAGCTGGTCGTACCTACACCACGGCTGGTCAGGTAGTGTCCCTGTATCTCTACTTTATCCGAAGGGATGATAGGTATGCCCCGCCAGGTGATTATTTCCGTACCATACAGGTTAGTTGTTACAGGGGGTACTCCTCTCCAGGTACATTCTCTTTCAAAAGCTGCTATCGCACGGGATGTGCAATAAAGAAGGCCGGATTTTTCCATACAAGGGAAATCAGTTCATCCAAATCGTCGGGCGTTGGTGCTCCGTAACGGGTTGAAATACGGTATGCCGGGTCTACACTGGCCAGCAAACCGAACTTCCTGTTATTAATCAGCTCCCACTCCTGGCGTTCTTTAATACTTTCAATACTCAGGCGTATTTGTTGTTCGAGTTGGTTGTATGGGTTATTATATAAATCGGATACCCGGGTATGCACTCTTACAACTGTCTGCAGTGTATTTAAAGAATACTCGCGGGGTTGTTCTTCGTAATCAATATAGGTTTCCGGTATAATATTGTCTTCTTCATGTCCGGAAACAAGGTCAATATGTTTTTCACCATGTGCATTTACCGTAGCCCGCAGACGCAGGTGTTCATCGACTGCTTTCTGGAATTGCTCCCGGAAATCCGGAACTTCTTTGATTATATTTTCAAGTTCACTGCTATCCAGGGTGAAGAATACACCCGAAGTAATAGTGCGTACAGTTACTGAAGAGGGTTTATCGGACAATAAATCTGCTTCTCCGAAATATTCTCCTTCCGACAGGAGGGCTATGCGCAAATCCTCCCCGTGAGGGCCTTTACTGGAAACTTCGACCTGTCCGCTGGCAATAATGAAAAACTTTTGCCGGTCTTTTCCTTCGGTAATCAGGTTTCCTCCTAAAGAAATTTCCTCGGTAACAAACCGTTTTGCCAGGCGATTGACTATAGTCTCATCAAAAGAAGAGAAAAGAGGGATACGGCGTAACGCATCTGCACGAAATGCCGGAATACCATCGTAATACTCTATTTCTATCCGTTCTGCTTTTTTTAGTTCCACTTTAGTACGGTTCACCCGGTACGTTCCTGAACCAACCTGTACCCAGGGTAACAGTTTAAGCAATAAGCGGGGAGTAATAGACCCCATATGAGGAGGAGTCTTGGTGGTATTAGTCAGCTGCCGGGCTGTTGCAGTAGTTATACTACGTTGTAAATTGTCCTGTGACATAATTTTATTTTTTTGATAAGATAAACATTAAATCCCAGATCCTTCCATAAAAGCAGTATGCACCTCTTTGCGCTGAAGGATACTTGAAAAATTAGCTGTTCCTGTGGTTTGCCAGACGTTTCCTCCTATAATAGAATCGTGGCCGATGGTTATTCTACCCAATATGGTAGAGTTTGAATAAACGATTACATTATCTTCCAGTATCGGGTGACGGGGGATATTCAACGGATTCCCTCTTTCGTCCAGTGTAAAGCTTTTAGCACCTAAAGTCACCCCCTGATACAGACGCACATGATTTCCTATCCGGCAGGTCTCTCCTATCACTACGCCTGTTCCGTGGTCGATACTAAAATACTCTCCGATAATGGCACCGGGATGAATATCAATACCGGTTTGCGAATGGGCCATCTCGGAAATAATACGGGGTATCACAGACACTCCTAACTGAAGCAGTGCATGAGCTACCCGGTAGTGAATCATAGCCTGAATGGCCGGATAGCAAAAAATAACTTCTCCGTAGTTTGTTGCTGCCGGGTCACCATCGAATACAGCTTTTACATCTGTACAAAGCAACCGTTTAATCTCCGGCAACTGGTCAATAAAGGTCAAAGCCAAATCAGCAGCCGATGCGTGTTCTTCCTCCTTCAGTTGGATATTATAGAAACGTAAACCGTGGTTTATCTGTTCTTCCAGTAACGAGTAGAGTTTCTCGATATGTACCCCTGTGTAGTATTCGTGGGTCTTATGGTTCTTTCCGGCTACTCCGAAAAAGCCTGGGAAAATAATTGTTTTGATTAATTCCATCATCTCTTTCAGCCGTTCTACGTTAGGCAAATCCTGCTCATGGCGGGGAATGTATTCAAACTCATCCGATAAAGGTTGGGAGAGTAGTTCCACATTTTTCCGTAAAGTATCTATAAAGGCACTCATACTATCTCTGTTTCTATCTTTGTTACATTTCCGTCTTCTATCTTAAAGGCATTCAAAACGGGTTCTTCTGCCTGTAGAGAGAGGATAAAATAGAGTATCTGCGGGTCCATACGCCAACCGGATATCTTCCTGTGAAGGCCGGGAAGGAGATGCCGGATGGCTATGCCAGTTACCCATTATATCCAATCCTTCCTGACGGGCATACCGGATAGTGGCAAACTGTTCTGCAGGATCAAAAGAGAAGTGTTCCGGACTATGGTCGATATTAGTCATCGTATAATTAAATGTAATCACTCCATCTTTACCCAGGAGATAGCCACAGGCTTCTGCGGGTAATTCCGCTTTTGCCTGTTCTATAATCTTTGTTATAACTTTTTTCTGTATTTTCATTCCTTCAAAATAGTTACCTGATGGACTGCTCCATCTATGTGTTTAACCTCTAAAACAGTAAACCCTTGTTCTGTTGCACTACGGGGAACATTCTCCAGCGGTTCTCCTTCGGTTAACAGAACTTCCAGTCTATCCCCTTTAGCCAGTTGAGCCAGTTTGAGCTTTGTCTTTACAAATGTCATCGGACAATGCTCTTTTGTTATATCCAGTTGATAATTCACTTTTTCAATTGACAATTGACAATTCATAATTGACAATTAAATGCCACTAAACAAACTGTCTCCTGCCTTTATTTATATGATTATTAATTAGTTTATTCTCTCATAATTGTCAATTGCCCACTGTCAATGGTCAATTATATAAAAATGGTTCTCCCTCCTTCTGAGATATCCAGGAAGGTTGCTACTCCGAGAACATCTTTAATTTCGTGAACAAAATCACCCTTTTCAAGTCCCAGAATATGCATCGCCATTTCACAGAGATACATATTTACACCTAATGCTTTGGCTGCTTCTATGAGTTCTTCAAGGGTAGCAACATTATTTTTACGCATCAGGTAACGGAATATTTTCGGACTCAGACCACCAAAATTCAGACGGCTGACAGGAGCCACTTTAGGTCCTCCCATAAAGAAGCCGAATAGTTTAGGCAGAAAACCTTTTCCGATAAAAGCACGTCCTTGTTTTTGCTTGACAGCATCCAGCCCCCAGAAAGTAAAAAAGATGTTTACCTCATACCCTACGGCTGCTGCACCTGTTGCCAGGGTGAAAGTGGCCGTCAGTTTGTCAAAGTCACCACTGAAAGCAATAAGGGATAATTTTTTCTTTTGTTCACTCATATTATTTCCTGTTTGATATATCACAGACCGCTTGTTCGTAGTCAACCAGTTCCGTTACTACCGGATGGTTTCCACACACCGGACAGTTGGCATTATGAGGTGTATTTACTTCCCGGAAACGCATCGTTTTCGCATTGAATGTAAGCAGCCGGTTGGTTAATAAATCACCAACCCCGGTAATATATTTCAAAGCTTCCGCAGCTTGTATGGTTCCCAGCATACCCGCTATAGCTCCTAACACTCCCGCCTGTGAACAGGTCGGAACCGCATTGGGTGGAGGTGGCGCATGAAACAGACAACGGTAACAGGCTGAGCCGGGCACATATGTAAGTGTTTGTCCTTCGAAACGAAGAATACCACCATGTGAGAAAGGCTTTCCTGCCATTACGCACGCATCATTAATCAGGAACTTGACCGGGAAATTATCCGTACCATCTATCACAAAATCATAATCACGGATAATATCAGCCGCATTGGCAGCCGTGAAGAACTCATGGTAAGTAATAACCTTGACATCCGGATTAATCTGTTGGATTTTCTCTTTGGCTGATTCGACTTTGGGCTTTCCGACATCGGGAGTAAAGTGTATCACCTGGCGTTGCAGGTTGGAGAGGTCTACTACATCTCCGTCCACAATACCCAGCGTACCGACCCCTGCCGCAGCCAGATACAGAGCAATAGGTGCTCCCCCAGTCCTCCGGCACCGATAATCAATACTTTGGCGTTGAGTATCTTCTCCTGCCCCTCAACTCCCACATCCTGCAGAAGTATATGGCGGCTATACCGTTCTATCTGTTCTTCGGTAAAGTCAATCATCGGATAGAACCTCCTCCCATAAAGTAAAGAAACTCAACCTGGTCGCCTTCATTCAATTGATAGGAAGGAAAATCTTCCCGGTTTACAAACTGTTCATTGACCTGTACGGATACCATGTCCGGTTGCTTTACGTCATTTAACTGGATTAATTTCAAAACTGTTACAGGCAATTTTATATCCTGTATTTTTCCATTTACTGTTATCATAACTCCTGGCCCCCTAAAGGAGGGACTCATTCCTTTTTATGTTAATACTATGTTTTTATTATTATTATTGTTTTTGACTGAAAGCCTTATTCATCCTACCCCCTGACCGGAAAAAGTCCCCCTTTAGGAGGTTAGGGGGTTCATCGACAAATATCTCTCCCCTGTATCCGGGGCAGGATAACCGCAATCTTTTTGCCTGCATTCTCGGCTCTTTTGGCTACCTGTATGGCAGCGTGTACAGCTGCTCCTGAGGAAATACCGACAATTAATCCTTCTTCTACGCCCAGTTTACGGATGGTTTCAAAGGCTTCTTCATTCTTTACTTTAAAGATTTCATCGAATATGAATTCATTTAAAACCTCCGGCACAAATCCAGCTCCTATCCCCTGTATCTTATGAGAGCCGGATTTACCTCCGGATAATACAGGTGAATCTGTCGGTTCAACAGCTACAACTTTCAGGTGGGGATGGCGTTTTTTCAGTACTTCACCTACACCGGTAATGGTTCCGCCGGTGTCTACACCTGCCACCAGAATATCCACATCTCCATCCGTATCGTTCCAAATCTCCTCAGCAGTCGTAGTCCTGTGGATAGCAGGATTTGCCTTATTCTGAAACTGTTGGGGGATAAACGCATTTCGCAGGGTAGCTTTCAACTCTTCCGCTTTGCGGATAGCACCACCCATTCCCTCATGACCGGGCGTCAGGATAAGTTGTGCACCTAATGCTTTCAGGAGTGTTCTCCGTTCAACACTCATGGTCTCCGGCATAGTCAGAATCAGGCTATAGCCACGGCTGGCTGCTACATATGCCAACGCAATACCGGTATTTCCACTGGTGGGTTCAATAATAACAGTATCCTGGCTCAGCAGCCCTTCTTTTTCTGCCTGTATCAGCATCGCATAGCCGATACGGTCTTTCACACTACGCAACGGGTTGAAATATTCAAGCTTTCCCAGGATGGTAGCATGCAAATGATGACTCTTTTCGATATTGGAAAGCTCCAGTAAAGGTGTATTTCCTATCAGGTCTGTTATTCTTTTTGCAATTTGTGCCATATAATATAAGGTATATATTTATCGTTGTTTTCCGGATGTAAAATTAGAGTGGATTCAAGGCTTGTGTAATCCCATAGGACAGGCATTTTATATACCACATAGTTGGTATATAAATGACCTGGATATGGGATTGGGTTACTTCCGGATGACATCTACTTTTGTAACCAAACTATTTACGCATGTACAAATTACCGGATACACTGACAGACGACATTCAATCTATTGATTCTCTGATAAAAGAATATACAGCAGGAAAGATAGAAGAAGGACATTTTAAAGCAATACGGGTACCGATGGGTATCTATGAGCAACGTAAAAATGGTACGTATATGGTACGCGTTCGTTGCACAGGAGGGTATATCACTCCTCAACAATTACAGGCAACTGCCGAAACAGCTCTAAAGGCAGGGGTACCTTTCCTGCATCTTACCACCCGGCAGGAAATACAACTCCATTATGTAACCTTAGATAAGGTAAAAGAGATTCTGGAGACTTTGCAGGGAAGTGAGTTAGGCACCAAAGGGGGGTGGTGGAAATACCATACGGAACATTATGGTAGATATCCGGGCAGGTATCAGTGAAAAGGAAACATTTGACCCGACTCCTTATGCATCCAACCTGACTACTTTCCTGATTGCACAAAAGGATTCATTCACACTACCCCGCAAACTAAAAATAGCTTTCGATATTTCGGAGGAAGAGGCTGACTATGCTTTGATAAATGATCTCGGATTTATTCCCCGTATCGTGGATGGTAAACGGGGATTCAAAGTATATCTGGGAGGTTCAGTAGCCTCCAGGCCTACCAAAGGATGGCTCTTATTTGACTTTGTTCCGGAAGAAGATTTCTTCCGGATAGCTATTGCTGTTAAACGGTTCTTTTCTGAAAACGGGAACCGTAAAAACCGCCATAAAGCACGCATACGGCATATCTTCTATAAACTGGGTGAAGCGGAGACACTCCGTATATTCCGTTCATACTATGAAGAGACAAAAAAAGATAAAACATTAGACTATACCTCATCCATCTCTCCGGCTAACTATGAACGTCCGGCCTTTACACCTTTGCCGCCGGACGACCTGATTGCGTACACCCGTTGGTATAACAGGTATGTAACACCACAAAAACAGGAGGGGCTGTTTGCGGTACTCCTACCTTTTATCCACGGGAACGCAACTCCGGAGGTTTTCCGGAAACTGGCTCTGTTTGCCGGACAATTCGGTGAAGATGTAATCCGTTTCACTACCCGGCAACATATCCAATTACGTAACCTACCGGAAGCCTGGCTGGCCGGAGCCTGGCAATTGTTCAGGAAACTGGGGTTTGATACGACTCATCCTGTATTAACCAACAATATTATCTCCCGCACAGGGGCCGACACCTGCCGTCTGGGTATTTGTTTCTCTAAAGGAGCAGCAAAAGCAATCCGTAATCAACTGGTAAAAACAGAGGTACCGTTAGATAAACTTCATGTGTTGAAAATCAACATTTCCGGTTGTACTAATTCGTGTGCACAACAGATATGGGCAGACCTTGGATTTGCCGGACGGGTATCCAGGAATGAACGTATGTATCCGGCTTACACAGTGTATGGAAAAACAGCGGGCAACAAGGAGTTAGGCCAGGCGTTAGGGGTATTATCTGCCCGCGATCTACCGGTTTTCTGTGAAAAGTTATTCCGTAATTACCTGGAAAAGGAAGCTGACTATACTTCTTTCACAAACTATATCCAACGGGAAGGAAAAGGAAAAATTAAAGAACTGATAGATACCTTCCAGCCTATCCCGGCATTCGAAGAAGACAAAAACTACTATTATGACTGGGGAGCTGAAGAGGTCTTTTCAGTCAGTGAAAGAGGGAAAGCTGAATGCTTAGCCGGATTATTTGATATGATTGATATCGACAACAACATCCTGGAGAAAAGCCGGAAAGAACTGGAAACCGTACAGGATGACAAACGGCGTGCATTATTACTCGCGGATATGGTGTATTCAGCTTCACGGATGCTACTCATCACCAAAGGAGCTGAACCACGAACTACCACCGAAAGCTTTGACCTCTTCAAAAATCTCTTTATTGAAGAAGGACTGGTAGATAAAAAGTATCTTTCACTGGTAGAAGCGGCTAAACAAAAAGACCCCCTTTTGCACCGGGAAAAAGAAATTTTTGCACTGGCTGATGATGTAATTGCGTTGTATGGTACGATGGACGATAGCTTACAGTTTAAAACTTCTACTCCTCAACCCTCCATCCCTGAAGAGAAGAGTTTGGAACCGCTTGTTAAAGATTTCAGGGGAGTAAGTTGTCCGATGAATTTTGTAAAAACAAAACTGGCTTTAGCCACCATCCCGGCAGGTAGTTTGCTGGAAATATGGCTGGACGATGGCCCTCCCATCGAAAACGTCCCCGGTTCCGTACGCAATGAAGGTCATGAAATAGTCAGTACCACACAAGTACAGGATTACTGGAAAGTGGTGATTAGGAAATAAACCAATCAATTTCCAGGAGACTTTAGATTTTAGCTAAAGAAAATTTATTTCCCCTCTGAGAGGGAAGATAAATACACTATATTTCAATAAATTAAATGAAACAAAATGAGAACATAGAGACAGCCCCGCCCCCCCCTTTAGGGGGCCGGGGGGGTCCATTTCCTTCCTATCAACCTCAACATTCGTAATCGCTCTATCTTATTGATTGGCGGAGGTAAAGTAGCAGTTCATAAAGCACAAATTCTTTTTCGCTTTACAGATAATATAACGGTTTTATCACCGGACCTGGATGAAAAGTTCTCTCTTCTACCTTTCCAGTATATTCAAAAAAGATATGAACCGGGAGATATTCGTGGTTTTCAACTGATTTATATCTGTACGGATAATCATGAACTGAACAGGGGGATTAAAGAAGAAGCTGAGCAACAGGGGAGTCTGGCAAGTGTATGCGACGCTCCGGCTTTATGTGATTTTACATCGCCGGCTATTTACCGGAAAGAAAATCTTACTATCTCTGTAGCAACAGATGCCAGGGATGTACAACGAAGCATCCGCATCCGGAACCGGATACAGGAACTGATTGAACAGGGGATGCTGAATCTTGAATAAAAATTCCGGAAGGAAATAAATTACTTATAATATTTACACTCTACAAATTCTTTCAGGAAACGAACCGTTTCATCAATTCCCAGTACAGAAGCATCAATCGAAAGACTATACGAGCAGGATTGTCCCCACACTTTGTTGGTAAAGTAGTTATAATAAGAAGCCCGGGATTTATCGGTTTTAGTCATCCGTTCTTTCGCCTGATCTACTGTCAGGTTCTCCATTCCGGGCATTTCCAGCACACGTTGTACACGGGTTTCG
>JAJBTP010000308.1 GCA_020860805.1 Tannerellaceae bacterium
GTATAGTATCAATACCCCTCTGTAAGCTATGGAAATACGTATTCTTCATATAATATATCCTTTTATCACTCATTGTTATATCTTGTAAAAGATTGGTTTATATTATCCTTTTTAAGTAATTTTGTTGGCATAGTCTGTAAATCAATTCAAAAGCAAACATAAATATGAGTATGGGAAAACATTTATTGTATATCCTGTGTGTCTTCTTTTTTTCTTTATCTCTTAACGCCCAGGAGATTGAAATACAAATAGAACCTGCGGCTGATACTGCATATCCATATGAAGCTGTTCATGATTCCATAAGTAATCCGGATGATGATAAAGACCCGGATAAATTATTTGATATCCGCTATCAATTAAAAAAACAAAATAAACAATACAGCAAGCCGGTTCCTATGCCTGAAGAGTTGCGACGGAAAATGGCTAACCGTAATACCCAACTTTCGCAGGAAGCATTATACTGGTCACGCAGACGTATAGATCCCTCACAGTATTTTGCAAGTGTGGTAAATTTCAGAGATACCATTATTAAAGATCCTTTTTTATTACCGCTTGTTTTTAAGAAAGAATATCTGGAAAAAGAATATTATCTGGGGCACGAATCTGATTTAATACAACCGAAACATCCTTATGCTCATCCCTATGTAGAAGTAGATACTACTCTTTTCCGGAAAGAAAGACTTTCCATGGATATGAAAAGAAAAGTATACCGTCATCTTGCAATTAAAGACCCTACCTTTTTTAAATATACGGAAGAGGACTTACCGGATGATATTATTCAGGTAAAGACTATTAAAAAAGAACCTATCCGCGAACTTCCGGTAATAGTAAGACCTGAAAAAAACATTGTAGAGATTGCACCTCCGGCTAAATTTATCCCAGACCGTATGTACTGGACTTCTCAATTCGAGAGTGCGATTCAATTTTCACAAAACTATATTTCCCCCAACTGGCACCAGGGAGGTAACAGTAACCTGAATCTTTATACCAAAAACCACCTCAGATACAATTATAGCCGGGATAAAATCCAGTTCAATAATGAGATAGAGGATAAAATCAGCATCTATAATGCAACCAAAGATACCATACACCGCTATAAAGTAGGGGAAGATATATTCCGCATTTATAGTAACTTTGGTTATCAGGCATTCAATAAATGGTATTATACTATTGATGGTGAATTCAGAACTCCTTTATTAAAAAGTTATGAAGAAAACTCAGAAAAACAAATAGCCGGTTTTTTAGCTCCTTTGAATTTGAATATTGGTATCGGTATGAAGTATGAACTCAATAAAGAGTTCATACAAAAAGGAAAAAACCTGCAATTAGCAGTCAATCTGGCACCTCTTTCCTATTCCTATAAATATAGCCGCAACCGGGATATTGACCTGGGAAGACATGGTTTTGAGAAAAAAAAGGATGCAGAGGGTAATGATATGGATGAATATAATTTTGTACGAAGTGAATTAGGTTCTACCTTACGTATGGATATGACCATGAGTTTTAATCCTAATATTATGTGGCAATCCCGTATCTACTACTTTACCACCTATGAAAAAGTAAATGCTGAATTTGAAAACACATTAATATTAGCCATAAGCCGTCATTTCTCTACACGTATTTATTTAAACCTGCGACTGGATGACAGTGCTGAAAAAACAGAAGGTTTTGATAGCTATGTTCAGGTAAATGAATTGTTGAGCTTCGGTTTTAATTACAGATGGTAAGTTAAAACCAATTTTTACACAAATAATCATGGATATTCTTGACAATATATCCAAATAATAGTTACTTTTGCCCTGATTTTGCTATGTCGAGATTACAAAATATGGGCCATGAAATACAACACACCGGAATTATTCAGAGAATTGAAGGCAATTCAATCTTTGTAAAAATTATCCAGCAATCAGCCTGTGCCGGATGCCATGCAAAAGGTATTTGTTCAGCTGCTGATAGTAAAGAGAAACTAATAGAAGTAACAGATTATTCCGGTCAATTTAATGTAAACGAAGAAATTGTAATCAGCGGTAAAAGTTCTCTGGGATTATTTGCCGTATTTCTTGCTTTCATCATCCCTCTTTTGTTAATTATCGTCATCCTTGTTGCAGGACATCTGTTATCGTGGCAAGAGAGTATCAGCGCATTAACTGCCTTACTAACACTACTGCCTTATTATGTTCTTTTATATTTTAACAGGGACAAGCTAAAAAGGACTTTCATATTTACCTTAAGAAAACTAAACCAATAATATCATGATTTTAATCGCAATCATCTCGTTGGGAGGAATTGGTGCCATCGGAGCCGGTTTTCTCTATGCAGCTTCAAAGAAATTTGAAGTTTACGAAGATCCGCGTATTGCTGATGTACAGGAAGCATTACCAGACGTTAACTGTGGTGGATGTGGCTATCCCGGTTGTCCGGCATTTGCGACAGCTTGTGTTAACGCCGACTCTATGGAAGGCCTTTTCTGTCCGGTAGGTGGAAAAGATACGATGGACAAAATCGCAACTATGTTAGGAAAAGAGGCGGGAGCATCCGAACCGATGGTTGCCGTTGTAAAATGCAACGGAACCTGCAGTGCGCGTCCGCATCTTAATACCTATGATGGTGCTCAAAGTTGTGCAATTGCTGCATCTCTGTATGGAGGAGAAACCGGATGTTCGTTCGGATGTTACAGTTATGGCGACTGTGTTACTTCCTGTGGATTCGATGCCATCCATATTAATCCGGAAACCCGCCTGCCGGAAGTCATAGAAGAAAAATGTACCTCCTGCGGTTCCTGTGTTACTGCCTGTCCCAAAAACATCATTGAACTTCGCAAAAAAGGACCGAAATCCCGGCGGGTCTTTGTTAGCTGTGTCAATAAAGACAAAGGAGGAGTAGCCCGTAAAGCTTGTGCCAATGCATGTATCGGATGTGGAAAATGTGTCAAAGAGTGTCCTTTTGAATCCATTACACTGAATGACAACCTCGCGTACATTGATTATATGAAATGCCGTCTATGCCGTAAATGTGTCGGT
This sequence comes from Tannerellaceae bacterium, assembly GCA_020860805.1. Classification (GTDB taxonomy): domain Bacteria; phylum Bacteroidota; class Bacteroidia; order Bacteroidales; family Tannerellaceae; genus UBA4116. Next base: position 3,021 of record JAJBTP010000308.1, read on the forward strand.
GTATGCCCTACAGGCGCGATTCATGAACTCAATTTCCCTCCCAAAAAGGAAAAACCGGTTGAAGTAAAAGAAGAAACAAATCAAAATTAATATACCATGCTAAGGACATTTCGTATCGGAGGTATACACCCGCCTGAAAATAAACTGTCGGCGGGTAAAAAGATAACTCCTCTGGAATTACCCAAACAGGTAATCATACCCTTAGGCCAACATATCGGAGCCCCGGCACAAGCGGTCGTAAAAAAGGGGGATATTGTAAAAGTAGGAACACTGCTGGCCAAAGCAGGTGGATTCGTTTCCGCGAATATTCATTCATCCGTATCAGGTAAAGTCAATAAAATAGATGCAGCATTAGACGCCAGCGGGTATAAAAAACCGGCAATCTACATTGATGTGGAAGGAGATGAATGGGAAGATACTATAGATAGAGGTACTACCTATATAAAAGAATGTAACCTGCCCCCTGCTGAAATTATTACTAAAATAGCAGATGCCGGAATCGTAGGGTTAGGTGGAGCCACTTTTCCTACCCAGGTTAAATTATCTCCACCTCCGGGAAGCAAAGCTGAATTACTTATCATCAATGCCGTAGAATGTGAACCCTATCTCACTTCCGACCATTCTCTTATGCTGGAGAAAGGCAAAGAAATCATGACAGGAGTAACCATCCTGATGAAAGCCATTCAGGTAACCAAAGCAGTCATTGGCATTGAAAATAACAAACCGGATGCTATCAGGCACTTTCAGGAATTAGCAAAAGAGTATACAGGTATAGAAATTATGCCTTTAAAAGTACAATACCCACAGGGAGGCGAAAAGCAATTAATTGATGCAGTCATGCGCCGCCAGGTAAAAAGCGGGGCACTTCCTATATCCGAAGGAGCAGTTGTACAAAATGTAGGAACAGCGTATGCTGTATACGAAGCAGTACAGAAAAACAAACCTCTCCTGGAACGTGTGGTAACGATTACCGGCAAAGGGGTCACGAATCCTTCCAATTTCCTGGTACGTATCGGTACTCCCATTTCTGCCTTGATTGAAGCAGCCGGAGGGATACCTGAAAATACAGGTAAGATTATTGGTGGCGGTCCTATGATGGGGAAAGCGCTGATTAGCCCGGAGGTTCCGGTTACCAAAGGAAGTTCAGGGGTGCTTATCTTATCTAAGGAGGAAGCGAAACGTAAACCCATATACGATTGTATCCGTTGTAGTAAATGTGTAAATATTTGCCCAATGGGATTGAATCCGACATTTTTAATGACACTCACAGAGTTTTCGAATCTGGAAGCTGCTGAGAAAAATAATATTGTGGATTGCATTGAGTGTGGTTCATGTAGTTACACCTGCCCGGCAAATCGTCCGTTACTGGACCATATTCGGCTGGGTAAAGGTAAAGTAATGAGCATTATCCGTGCCAGAAAGTCATAAACGAAAATATCATGGAAAATAATAATTTATACGTATCTCCCTCACCCCACATCCACAGTGGTGACAGCATAAGCAAAAATATGTATGGTGTATTGATTGCACTTATACCAGCCCTGCTTGTATCATTGTATTATTTCGGATTAGGGGCCTTAATTGTAACCATTACATCGGTAGTAGCCTGCCTGCTGTTTGAATTTCTAATCCAGAAATTCCTCTTTAAAAAAGAACCGACCTTATGGGATGGGTCAGCAGCTATTACCGGATTACTATTAGCGTTCAACCTTCCATCCAATTTACCGGTCTGGATTATCCTGATTGGAGCGATGGCAGCTATCGGTATTGGTAAAATGTCTTTCGGAGGTTTAGGAAATAACATCTTTAATCCGGCCCTGGTAGGACGTGTATTCCTGTTAATCTCTTTCCCGGCGCAAATGACCACCTGGCCTGTTCCGGGTAAATTCCCGATGACTTATCTGGACGGTGAAACAGGAGCAACCGTATTAAGTCTTATCCAATGGAGTCCGAAAGATGTTCCTTCTTATACTCAAATGCTTACCGGAGATATGGGAGGTAGTTTGGGAGAAGTCGGTGCTATTGCTCTTTTGCTGGGTCTGGTATATATGCTCTATAAAAAGATTATCACCTGGCACATTCCGGTTTATCTGATTGGAACAGTTGCCGTATTTACAGGAATTATGCACGGAATTAATCCGGCAAAATTTGCAGACCCCTTAACCCATATTCTATCAGGAGGATTATTATTAGGTGCTATTTTCATGGCAACTGATTATGTGACTTCACCGCTAACTAAAAACGGTATGATTATCTATGCGGTAGGAATAGGAATTTTAACTTCAGTTATCCGGTTATTCGGAGCCTACCCGGAAGGAATGTCATTCGCAATCCTGATTATGAATGCCTTTACTCCACTGATAAACAGTTATGTTAAACCTAAACATTTCGGAGGGAAATAAACATGGCAAAATTAAAATCAACCTTACCCAATATGTTATTGTCGCTTACCATTATATGTGTAGTGGCAGGTACTCTTTTAGCCTGGGTGAATACAATGACGGAAGGTCCTATTGCCTTATCCAAAGCAGCAGCACTGGAAGAAGCAATTAAAAACGTAACCCCTCCATTTGATAATAATCCGGTAGCGGAGGCATACACCACAGAATCATCGGATGGAAGTCCACTGCTGATTTACCCGGCAACACAAAACGGTATCCCTGTAGGAGTTGCTGTCGAAACATATACGATGAATGGATTCAGCGGAGAAATACGATTAATTGTGGGATTCGATACAGACGGAAAAATTATTAACTATTCTATCTTACAGCATGCCGAGACACCAGGTCTTGGATCTAAAATGATGGATTGGTTTAAAACAGATAAAAACAAACAAAGCATCGTAGGACGTTCGCTGGCTTCCGGTAATCTGAAGGTAGCTAAAGATGGAGGCGATGTAGATGCGATTACAGCATCTACTATTACCAGCCGTGCATTCCTTGAAGCAGTAAACCGGGCTTATAGTGTCTATGCTGGTACCGATGCCTCTACCGGAACAACCGGTGTAGACGGAGAATCGGGCGCCACAGAACAGGTAGATGGCGAAACAGGTGCAACCGAAACAGAAGAAGGAGGTGAATTATGAATAATATGAAAGTTTTAGTAAACGGCATACTTAAAGAAAATCCCGTTTTTGCACTTCTGTTAGGAATGTGTCCGACGCTGGGTACAACCTCGTCAGCATTGAATGGGATGGCTATGGGCTTAGCGACTACATTCGTATTGATATGCTCAAATGTAGTCATTTCCTCTCTGAAAAGCCTGATTCCGGATCAGGTACGTATACCTGCTTTTATTGTTGTGATTGCTACCTTTGTTACAGTCGTACAAATGTGTATGGAAGCCTATGTGCCTGCTTTATATGCCAGCCTGGGATTATTTATTCCATTAATTGTTGTGAACTGTATCGTATTAGGACGTGCCGAAGCTTTTGCAGCCAAAAACAGTATCTTTCCTTCTCTGTTTGACGGAATTGGAATAGGTTTAGGTTTCACATTTGCACTGACTCTTTTAGGTGCTGTCCGTGAACTATTCGGGACAGGTAATTTATTTGGTTTCAGCTTTATGCCGGAAGAATACGGATCACTGATTTTTGTATTAGCACCCGGTGCTTTCATTGCATTAGGATATTTAATTGCTATTATCAATAAACTTCGTAAAGCCTGATTCATATGGAATACATTATAATATTTATCGCAGCCGTATTTGTAAACAATATTGTACTGGCACAGTTTTTAGGAGTTTGCCCCTTTCTGGGAGTTTCTAAAAAAGTAGGTACAGCAGTAGGAATGAGTGCCGCAGTAATGTTTGTATTAACTATTGCAACAATTGTAACTTTTCTTATCCAGAAAAATATCCTGGAACCTTTCGGATTAGACTTCATGCAAACCATCAGTTATATTCTGGTAATTGCAGCATTGGTACAAATGGTAGAAATTGTTCTAAAGAAGGTATCTCCGGCTTTATATCAGGCATTGGGAGTATTCCTCCCACTTATTGCAACCAATTGTTGCATATTAGGAGTAGCTATCCTTGTGATACAGAAACATTACAATTTAATGGAGTCTGTAGTATTTGCCATCTCTACATCTATTGGATCTGCGTTAGCTTTGGTTATCTTTGCAGGTATCAGAGAACAATTAGCCATGAGCCGCATCCCGGAAGCATTAAAAGGAACCCCTATTGCTTTGATTACTGCGGGTTTACTAGCTATGGCATTTATGGGTTTCTCGGGAATAGTTTAATACAAGAAGTCAAAGGAATTAAGAAGTTAAGAATAATATTTTTATCTTCTAAAAAGCAGAGCGACTGGTAACTTCTTTAACTTCTAAGACTAATAACTACTTTAATAATATATTATGAAACAGAAAATATTAGTAACAGGCGGAACCGGATATATTGGTTCACATACCGTAGTAGAACTGCAAAATGCCGGATACGATGTAATCATCGTTGATAATCTGTCTAATTCGAATGCAGAAGTAATAGATGGCATTGAGAAAATAAGCGGAATCCGCCCTTTGTTCGCCGAACTGGATTGTAACGATAAAGAAGGACTAAACAAACTATTTACTGAAAATCCGGGAATTAAAGGAATCATCCACTTTGCTGCCAGTAAAGCAGTAGGTGAATCTGTTCAAAAACCCCTACTCTATTACCGCAACAACCTGGTAACCCTGATTAATCTGTTAGAATTAATGCCACAACATGGTATTGAAGGAATCGTATTCTCTTCTTCCTGTACCGTATACGGACAACCGGATATCCTTCCGGTAACAGAAGATGCTCCTATTAAACCGGCATTGTCTCCTTACGGAAATACCAAACAAATCAACGAAGAGATTATCCGTGATACAATTTATGCAGGGGCAGATTTTAAAAGTATTATTCTTCGCTATTTCAATCCGATTGGTGCGCATCCAAGTGCGGAAATCGGCGAATTACCTAACGGTGTCCCTCAAAACCTTGTACCATTCCTCACCCAGACAGCTCTTGGTATCCGCAAAGAACTAAGTGTATTTGGTGATGATTATGATACGCCCGACGGTTCTTGTATCCGCGATTATATAAATGTTGCGGATTTAGCGAAAGCACACGTAATTGCTATTGAGCGTATGCTGGAAAATAAATCAGAAGACAAGCTCGAAATCTTTAACCTGGGAACAGGCCGTGGTGTTTCTGTACTGGAACTGATTAATGCCTTTGAAAAAGGAACGGGCGTAAAAGTTCCTTACAAAATAGTAGGCCGTCGTGAAGGTGACATCGAAAAAGTATGGGCTAATCCGGAACGTGCCAACAAAGTTCTCGGCTGGACAGCAAAAGAATCCGTAGAAGATACCATCGTCACTGCATGGAACTGGCAACTAAAACTTCGCGAAAGAGGGATTCAATAAGCCGGTCTCTAAGATGCTAAAATAGCACGCAGACTACGCAGAAAACACAGAGTCACACAGATATTTATTTTCTTCTAAATATTTTCTGCGTGACTCTGTGTTTTCTGCGTAGTCTGCGTGCCTTATATATAATATACTATTTTCTCTTCACCAGTTTATAAAGGAAAGCATTCTCTGTGGCATCCTGTATATATAAAGTATCTCCTTTTATTGCAAAAGGATAAGAGGGATTTTCATCGTAAAAGACATCCATCAGAAAAACCTGTTCTCCGCCTGTCGTATCCTGTTTGCGCCAGTTTAAATTACCCCCTTCAGTTCCCATCTTCATCCTGCCAGACATACTCATCATCTTTGAATTCAATAAGGTATCATCAAATTCAAAATAAATAGTTTCCGTCTCTCCACTTACCAACTGCCATTTTCCGTTAATACGTTTCTTTACCTCGTTCAGACTTTGATTGTATAAATGGGAGACAGTCTGAGCTATCAGTTTATTCGTACCTATTATGATAAGAATAAATAGGATAAAAAGGCGAACAGTATATACTAATCTTTTATGCATACTATTTTATTTATTGGCAATTGTCTCTTATCAGTTTATCAGCAAGCGGGTCACCCAGTTCTTTTGCTTTTGCAAAAGACTCACAGGCTTCATTTTTCTTTTCCATCCGCAGATAACACACTCCCTGAATACGATAACAGGCAGCAAAATCAGATGCCATATCCAAAGCTTTTTGTACACTGCTCAGTGCCTGCTCATAATCTTGTAAACGGGTATAAACAGAGGCTTCCTCAGCATAATAATCAGGCACTTCAGGGTCTATTTTGATAGCTTCTTTAATATCAGCCAAGGCTCCTTCCAAATCTCCTTTGCGGAATTTAGCCTGATGACGCAGATAATAGAAAGTATCATTTACCTTTCCATTCATTACAAAATAATACGTATCATAATCTTCCACCGCTTCATCAAACTGGGATAGCATCAGACGTTTATCGATACGCTCCAGAATATAAGGTCCGGCTTCCGGTCCGGTTCCGCTTAATTCTACGGCTTTATTTAATAGTTCCAGCATCTCACCGATATTGGCTCCCGTTACATTTTCCAGGGCTTTGGATGCCCAGAAATAAGAATTAGCAGTTGCCAGTTCACTATTATTTACTGCCATATAAGAAGTATATGCATTTTCGTACTCTCCTTTATACATATAAATATCTCCTTCCAGTTGGCGATATAAAGGCTGTTCATTGATAGCAATTGCTTTTTGTACAGCTTCCAGAGCTTTATCAAGTGTCCAGTCCGGACTATCTATTTCTTCTATGGCAGCACTATATATCAGTTTAGCCTGCTCATAATATTCCTGGTCTTTATTGGGACTTATACTAATTACTTTTTCAATATCCTGCTTAGCTAAATCCAGATACCGTTGTTGTTCAGTTATATTATCTGTCAATTCTGCTCTTTTAAACAGATAAAGATTGGCTCTGTTCTGATATCCATCTGCGGCATTTGGAAAATTTGAAATAAAATCGTTTACTGATTCCAGGAAATCCGGTGCACTTTGTTGACCACCCAACAGAAATAAAGCAACAGATGCATCCTCAACATTATCCGACCATGATTTCCGGATACCTATATTACGATAGACTGCATTGAAGGCATCTACAGAAGAATGCTGCAAACTATTTGTATAAGCAGCCGATACAGCATAGGATACTTTATTCTTTCCGGAAGCATCTTCCTGCGCCAAACCAAATACTTCACCGGAAGCATTTACTAAAGGAAGGTTTACTTCGTCTGCCGGTAAAGGAATATCTACCTGGTAATAACTATATATCTCTTTGAGTTTACTTACTTCTGTAATCTTACCCTGTTTAAACTGTGCTTCTTTTCTGGTAGAATAGTTTACCAGATAGACAGTAGATTCCTCTGCTATCGGGTCCTGAGCTACTGCTAAAATGACCGGCTTACGGGGAACAGCAGTTTTAAATTTAATCACATCATACATATCATCTGCTCCTACAATATGAGTAACCGGATATTCTTTTCCTTCAAAATCAGTTACTACTGCTCGTGTTGCATCCTTAAATAAAGAATAACCGGATAAAACTTCACCGGATTCGGAAACAAAAAATCCATAACCCGAAGCTAACTGGCGGTTATCTTTATCATAAGTAGTCACTTTCACAACTGCTCTACGGGCTTTATCCATCCATTTAGGTGCATTCTTCTGCGCAGATGCCCACACAGAAATGCAACAGATCATC
>JAJBTP010000485.1 GCA_020860805.1 Tannerellaceae bacterium
CTACCAGAGCGACCCCCAGAGCTATAAAAACTACTGCAGACACCATGCTGGCACCTCTGGTAGCAGAAGCTGCAAGAATAGATACTATACCTAATAAAATAAAAACCACAGCTAAAATTAATAATCCAAGAGGTTTTTGATATCCGCAGGTTGTACTGGATATTCTCTTTATAGGAACGAGAGTAAGAATTTCACCACGGGCACTATTCTCAGAATAACTCACATATTCTTTATGCACTTTTATTTTATAAATGTTACCCAGTTTTAACCGGACTAATATCCATTGCCATAAACCGGTTTTCCTCCCCTCAATAATAATCAGATCGTTAGCTTCCGGATCAATTACAAAATTATTCAGAGCAAGATGAACAACCCCTCTGTTTCTTATTCCTGAAAATATGGTATATCCAATCATAAATAAGAGAATAGAAAACACCATTTCCCCGGTACCAAAATTTCCCATATTAGTTAGTATTAAAAGGTTAGTAGTTTTTTTAAGATAAAAAGCAGAGAAGGGAAAACCCTCATCTACTTTTATTCAATTAATTAATTATTATTTATTCGTCAGCCTGACTCTCTTCATATTCTTTCAATAGTTTATCCTGAACATCCGAAGGAACAAGTTCATAAGCTGCAAATTTCATTGTGAAAGAAGCGCGTCCACCAGTCAGCGAACTTAAGGAAGTAGAATAGTTGGACATTTCTTTTAAAGGCACTTTAGCCAATAACTTTTCATATCCTTTTTCACTATTCATACCCATAATAAGCGCACGGCGTCCCTGTAAATCACTCATTACATCCCCCAGATAATCTGCCGGGACAGACACTTCTACATCATAAATAGGTTCCAGAATCTTAGGACCTGCTTCTTTAAAGGCTGTACTGAATGCATTACGTCCGGCCAGCATGAAAGAGATTTCATTGCTATCTACCGGATGCATCTTTCCATCATATACACAAATCCGTACATCACGGGCATACGAACCAGTCAACGGCCCCTGTTCCATTCGTGCCATTACTCCTTTCAGAATAGCCGGAAGGAAACGGGTATCAATCGCTCCCCCTACAATACAGTTCACAAATACCAGTTTACCTCCCCAATCTAAGTCAATGGTTTGCGTATCCCTTACATTCATTTTATACTCCTGTCCTCCAAAACGGTAGGTATCCGGAGAAGGCATCCCTTCATAATACGGTTCTACAATCAGGTGAACTTCACCAAATTGCCCGGCACCCCCCGATTGTTTTTTATGACGGTAATCCGAACGGGCTGGCTTTGTAATAGTTTCACGATAAGGGATTTTAGGTTCCAGATATTCGATAGGGAGTTTTTCGTTGTTTTCCAAGCGCCATTTTAATGTGCGTAAATGGAATTCACCCTGACCGGATACAATCGTTTGTTTTAATTCTTTAGATTGTTCAATAACCCAGGTTGGGTCTTCTTCACGCATACGAAGCAGTAATTCATTCAGCTTTTCTGAATCCGATTCATTCACTGCCTTAATGGCACGGCGGTATTTGGGGCTCGGATATTTTACAAAATCAAATTTATAATCACATCCTTTACCGTTCAATGTATTACCACGGCGCACGTCTTTTAGTTTAACCGTTGCACCAATATCACCAGCAACCATTTCCGGAACCGGGGTACGGGTTTGTCCGTCCGGCACAAAAAGTTGAGCGATACGTTCTTTTGAACCACGATCTGCGTTCAACAGGTCATCTCCTTCTTTCACTTTACCTGATATCACTTTAAAGAAAGAAACCTGTCCGATATGTGATTCTACTGTTGTTTTAAAGAAGAACAGACTGGTCGGTCCGTTCGGGTCAGGCGTCACCTCTTCACCTTCAGTAGTAACAGGACGAGGCATTCTGTCGGTTGTAGGAACTACATTTCCTAAGAATTCCAGTGTACGGCGTACACACATATCTTTTTCAGCGCATACACAGAATGCCGGAAACATGCCACGACTTACCAGTCCTGCACTGATACCTGCCCGCATATCATCTTCGCTAAGAGTACCTTCTTCAAAAAACTTTTCCACTAAAGCATCATCATTTTCGGCCGCTGCTTCAATCAAAGCACCATGCAATTCCATGGCTTTGTCCATCTGGTCTGCCGGAATTTCCAATACTTCGGAAACTCCACCTTCCGGTTTCCACTGGTACATTTTCATTTTTAATACGTCAATCACCGCATTAAAGCCCGGACCTGTAGAAAGGGGGTATTGTACCGGAACAACTTTATTTCCATATTGCTCCTTCAATTGGGTCAGCACACTCTCATAATCCGTCTTTTCATTATCTAACTGATTGATTACAAAAATGACCGGTTTATGGAATTGTTTCGTATAACGGAATTGATTAATTGTACCTACTTCCACACCGTACTGTCCGTTAATTACCATCAACGCAGTATCTGTTACATTCAGGGCTGAGACTGCACCGCCAATGAAATCATCGGAACCCGGACAATCAATGAAGTTCAACTTACGGTTTTGCCACTCTACACTAAAAACGGTCGAGAGCACAGAGTAACCATACTCTTTCTCAACCGGAAAATAGTCACTTACTGTATTTCCAGCGTCTACAGTTCCGCGACGTTTTATAACTCCACCCTCGTAAAGCATTGCTTCAGCGAGAGTGGTTTTCCCAGAGCCAGAACTTCCCAAGATGGCAATGTTCTTAATTTCGTTTGTTTGATATACTTTCATGATAGCAGGTATTTTGAGTTTAACAATCAAATAATACTTATCTTAAGTCACGAGGTCGCAAATTAAAGATTATGAAGGAGAAAAACAATTCTCCAAAACTGTTACAGAACAATGTTTTTGAACAGACCTCATACTATAATAACAAAAAACAGTATATTTGCTTAGAATAATTTTCATGGCAGGTCTTTATATCCATATTCCCTTCTGCGCTAAAAGATGTATCCATTGTGATTTCTTTTCAAATACCGATATGAGTTATAAAACTTCATATCTGGAAGCTTTGGTAAAAGAAATGCAATTAAGAAAAGACTATCTTTCTGATTCTCTCATTAAAACAATTTATCTGGGGGGAGGTACTCCTTCCCAATTATCGCCCGGTGATCTCAGGCAATTATTAGATGCCGTATACAGGAATTTCTCAATCGGGGAAATGCCGGAAATTACACTGGAAGTAAATCCGGACGATATTACACAAGCCTATATAAAAGAATTAAGAAAATTACCTGTCAACCGGATTAGTATGGGCATTCAAAGTTTTCAGGATGATGAATTGAAATTTCTGAACCGGAGACATACGTCAGAGCAGGCTATTCAGGCCGTTAAAAACCTTCAGGCTAACGGGTATACTAATATAAGTATTGATTTAATATATGGATTACCGAATCAATCCCGGGCAAACTGGTCGGCCAATGTTATGCAGGCACTGGCATTACAGGTACCCCATATATCTGCTTATCACCTGATGTATGAAGAAGGAACTACCTTATACCGTCTAAAAGAACAAGGGAAGGTCATTCCTACCCATGAAGAAGATAGTTTAGAAGCTTTCCATTATCTGATAACAACACTCCGGGAAAACGGTTACCAACAGTATGAAATCTCAAACTTTGCCAGGCCGGGATTCATCGCGCGTCACAACAGTTCTTACTGGACAGGAGCACAATATCTGGGACTCGGCCCTTCTGCACATTCTTATAATGGTATAAACCGTCAATGGAATATTTCTTCTTTACCGGACTATATAAAAGGCATAGCAAAGAATAAACCTGTTGTTGAAACAGAACAATTAAACCCTGAAACCTGTTATAATGATTTAGTCATTACAGGTCTCCGCACCAGCTGGGGACTGGATTTAACCACCGTAAAAGAACGTTTCGGCACCCAATTATCTGCCTATTGCTACCGGCAGGCACAAAAATACATTCAGCAAAACCTTATGATAGAAGAGAATAGCATCCTAACACTAACCCCGGAAGGTATATTTATCTCGGATACCATTATGAGTGATTTATTATGGGTTCCCTGATTTATATGTGTCATTTCTATGACATTTTTTATAAGTTTTAATGACATTTTTTGCACATTTAAGTTATATTTGAGAAAAATTGATTGTGATTTAAGGATAAACTCATATATTTGCGGCAGTTAATGTGTGAAGGTGCCATATTTATATATCATATCGGGATGTAACGGAGCCGGAAAAACAACAGCTTCTTATACCATTTTGCCAGAGATGCTAGAATGTAAAGAGTTTGTTAATTCCGACGAAATTGCAAAAGGTTTATCCCCTTTTAATGCGGAAAGCATAGCCGTTGCTGTTGAAGCGGGGCGTATTATGCATAGACGTATAAAGGAGTTAATTGCCGCCCGTGAGACTTTTGCACTGGAAACCACATTAGCAACCCGTTCAGTCGTTAAATTAATACGGGAAGCACAGGCAGAAGGCTATTATGTAACACTACTTTACTTCTGGTTGAATACCCCTGATTTAGCTGTTGAACGTGTCAAGATGAGAGTCGCTGCCGGCGGACACAATATTGCAGAAGCTACTATCCGTCGTCGTTATGACGCAGGTATACGTAATCTGTTCGAATTGTACCTCCCTGTAAGTGACTATTGGATGATAACAGACAACTCACTATCGCCGATGGAAATCGTGGCGAAAGGATTTAAAGAAGATAAAAAAGATATATACAATCCGACAGTTTATACTAAACTTGCAAATCATGAGTGAACAAGAATTAAAAGAATTTGAGGAGAACATCGTGAAAGGTGCAAATATAGCATTTCAACGTCTGGTTACCGAAAAAAAGAAAGAAAACGGAGAATTAGTATTTTCACGCAATGGACACGTTTTCAGAGTAAAGGCAGCCGACCTCGACAAATTCACTTTTTAATAAAATCCCCTCTGTTTTTAAATGGGTTTTAGAACCTATCTACTAAACAGAGGGGGTTTCTGTTTTTTCTCCCCTTACTTCTACCAAAGAAATTAAAAAATTATATCCTAAAACGAGTTTTTTCCTTTCACCCTTCACAAATCCCTGTAATCTTTTGCATTTCAGCGCATAAAGTTGTGAAGGGTAGTGTGAAGGGTAAAGACAACCCTTCACAGTGTACCGTCCTGAAATAAACAACTATAACACTAAAAATAAATTGATTATCTACTTTCTGACTGCCTATCCTGGCATAGGGGAATAAAAAAGTACGGCATCAAAAACCGGTATAAACCCACCAGTCGTTTGACTATTGCTGAGAAAATTTATTATAGCCCTACTTGTCATCCGGACAGGTACTGCATATCATTTGCGCACTCCCCGTATCAAATTTCAGGTTCACCCGGATGAAGCAGCTGCTTTACACGAATGAATCAGTTGACTCACCTGAATGAAGCAACTGCTTCATCCGGGTGAACATAAAACGGAAACAGGAGGAAAAGTAATTTTTCCCAGCCGGATCCCTATTTGATATGCACAGGATGTAAATATGATCCGTGCAGGATAAAAACGGATTATTGGGTAAGGTTCATTTCTTCCAACAAATAACCGGCACCGGCATATTTATCTATAATAAAAAGAACATATCGTATATCTACAATAACACTACGCTGATAATCCGGCAGGTATTGTATATCGCCTCCTACACCTTCCCAGTTCCGGTCGAAATTGATACCGATTAAAGCACCATCCGCATTCAAGACAGGACTACCGGAATTGCCACCGGTTGTATGGGTAGTTGCGCAAAATGCAACAGGCATTTGTCCGTCAGGCATAGCATAGCGCCCAAAATCTTTCCGTCGATATAACTCTTTTAACTTAGCAGGTACCACAAACTCCCAGTTTGCGGGGTCTTCTTTTTCCATTACCCCTTCCAGAGTGGTCTGGTAATCGTAGTAAACTGCATCCCGTGGTTTATAACCTTTTACCTGTCCATACGTAAGACGTAAAGAAAAGTTTGCATCCGGAAAATTCATCGCCTCTCCATACATTTCCAGCAATCCTTTCACATACATTCGGTGTGCATCCGAATATTCCTGATTGTACTCTTTTAAAGCCTTCTCCAATGCCTGTTTTTCATCTTTCACTGATTGTGCAAAAAGAATCATTGGGTCATTTTCCAGAACTTTTACAGAAGGTTTAGCCAGAAAGCGTTTCATATTTGCGTCACTGCCATATATAGAGGCATGGAAAAGATAATCGACAAATGCATTTACATCTCCTTTGAAACGTTTATCGACTTCTTCCAGATAAACAGGCCTGCTGCCAGCCGGTATGCGTGTCAAATATTCTTTCAGGAGAACTTTAGCAACTTTTTTATCAACTTCAGGTGAATAATCTTTATTGGCAAACCGGTTGTATGCCTCCTGTAGTTTGACCAATTCTTCTGCCATTAATGGCTTATCTTTATTTCGAAGAGCAGATACCAGCAGATCCATATTTACAGGTACAGCCGAAAACTCTATACCACGGGTTAAGGCTTCGTCCAGCATCCAATTACGGAACTGTAATTCTTTCCGGTTAGTTATCAGTTGTTCCATCGCATCCAGGGCTACCGCATATTCAGGTTTATTATGCTCTTTAGCCCAGTTTAATAATTTATCCTGTTCTGCTTTTTTCCTGTTCAAAACCTCTTTTGTCTATAGCCCAGTTAGTTCCGATAGCGTTTTTATATGCATTGGTTGAACCGGCATATTTACTGGCGTACTGGATTCTTACTTTGGGGTCTTTTAGCATCTCTTCCAACATCACCTGTTGACGCAGATTACGCACGTCTATCCTTACCCGGTTATCAATGTCTCTTCTTTCTGCTACTTCCCAGGAGGTATAATATTTATTGGCACGTCCGGGAAATCCCATAATCATTGCAAAACCATTCTCCTGTACTCCGGCCAATGATATTTTAAACCATCTTTTAGGACGCAAGGGCACATTACTTTCACTGTATTCTGCCGGATTACCGTTTGCGTCTGCATAGATACGGAATACAGCAAAATCACCGGTATGGCGGGGCCACATCCAGTTATCTGTATCTGCTCCGAATTTGCCAATAGAAGAGGGAGGTGCACCTACCAACCGTACATCCGAATAAATCTTTTTAGTAAACATATAGTATTGATTTCCTCCATAAAAAGGTTTAATCTCAACTTCGGTTCCCGGGTTATCCTGCAGGAATTTCTCTCCTACTTTTTCACGGGCCAATCCATTCAGATAAAGAGGTGATAAATAATTCAGGCTATTGGGTTCGTTTTCCTTTTCCAATGCTGCAAGCACATAGGAAGTAACGTCTTCGATTTTATCAATAAAAGTGACTTTGAGTCCCGGATTGGGTAATTCTTCTGCACGTGACATGGCCCAGAAACCATCCGTCAGATAATCATGTTCCATAGAACTGTGTTTTTGTATCTGGCCATATCCACAATGATGATTCGTTAATACTAATCCTTCCGGAGAAACGATTTCACCCGTACACCCACCTCCAAATATAACAACTGCATCTTTAATAGAGGATGAATCCGGATTGTAAATATCATAGTCCTGCAGGCGCAAACCTAACGCCTGCATTTGTGGAAATTTCTGTTGTTTCAATAGGGGTAATACCCACATACCCTCGTCCGCAGCAAGTGGGAATATAGTACATAGTGTTAATAAGGTTGCTTACAAGTCGCTTCATGATATTTTTGTTTTAGATTATATTTATTTCAATCCTATATTTACTTTTTATCCCATGCTGAATATGGGTATTTAGTTAACATAGAATTATAATAGCGGCGGTCACCGGTAACTTCTTCACCTAACCATAAGGGTTTCCGAAAAGGTTCATCAGGGTTACTCAACTCTATTTCAGCCATAATAAGTCCTTCATTGTCCCCATGAAAAACATCAATTTCCCAGATATGATTTTCTATTTTTGCATAATGACGTACTTTATCAATCACTCCGGGCTCGCAAAGTTTCAGTAATTCTTCTGCATCCGGTACCGGAATAGCCTGTTCAAACTCATAGCGGCTCAGCCCGTCATCTGTGGAAGGTCCTTTAATCGTCAGGAATGCTTTTTGGTCTGAAATCCGTATCCGTACCGTGCGTCCCGGTACCGAACAGATGTATCCCTGTACAATCCGGCTGGCCGATTGCACATCCGTCATAAATTCTCCCTTTACCAGGAATTTGCGTTCAATTTCTAAAGCCATTTATTCGATTGTCAATTTGCCTGGTCAATTGTTCTTATTTTATGGTTATCATAGTTGCTCCGTATCCATATTCGCGGAAAGAGGCATCCTGGAAATAATGTTGTTTATATTTTGTCTTTAATTCTTTTTCAATGGCTTTTCGCAGCACCCCTTCTCCTTTACCATGAATGAAAACGATTTTCTGTCCTTTTTTTGTTGCGTATTGCGCCAATATTTCATGAAACTTCTCTAACTGGTAATTCAGAATATCTGCATTGCTTAATCCATTGATATTATCGAGCAACTGGGTGATATGTAAGTCTACTTCTATAACCGGAGTGCCTGCTGTCTGTGGTTTCCCGGATTGAGGACGTGTGGTATCTACTTTTTTCTTTTGAGCCATTGCTTCCTGTAATTCTGCTGCAGAAATCAGGAGTTCTTTTTCGGGTACATCCTGCCGTACAACCGGATAAACCAATGCATCTTCATCAAAAAAATCATTTTCTGTAAAACAATGCAGTTTATAGAACTTAACGGTATCCAGGCGTAACTCTACGGAAACTGCATTCTTCAAGGCAAATGGTTTATTCTTTTTAAATGCTATGAATTGTACACAGATTCTTTCCAGGTCGTTCAAATCACTTTTCTCAAACTCTTCCAGAAATATTTTGGTATTGGGCTCTACGATTCCATTATGCCGGCTAATCCAGCTGTTATTCTCACGGCTCATATAATTAAAGAACAGAAAATAATTGCTGTTATTTACTATATAAGCTTCATATCCGGTTGATTGCATGACTTTTGCATCAATAGGCAGGTAAGCTAAGAATACATTCAGGCGTTCACCTTCCGGGGTCTCTTCGACTTTTACCTCTACCGGTTCCTGTTTTTTGACTGTTGGTGCTGTCTGTACGGGTGCAGGTGCCTGGCGGGTTATTACCGGCCGGTTATCACTTCGTACCTGCATTTCATTATTTCCTACTACTACACATTCACGAATCAGAGCCGGAACATCAAATCCGTCTTCATCTTCTACCAATACCTGGTCTTTTCCTCTGAAAGCTGTTACAGTTCCTCCTCCTACACTATTCAGGAAGCGTACTTTATCTCCTATCTTGATTGACATAATCTTACTTACTTAATTGTTGTCCAGACAAAGTTCACTAATTTTGCGCAATAATGAAAAGAATGGCTTCAAAAACTAAACATATACGGATAGAAGAATATGATTATTCTCTTCCGGACGACAAAATAGCTAAATTTCCACTTGCTCAAAGAGATGATTCCAAACTTCTCCTGTATAAGGATAAACAAATAACAGAAAAACAGTTTAAAAACCTACCGGATTTATTACCTCCCGGTGCTCTGGTGGTATTCAATAACACACGGGTTATACAGGCAAGGCTGTTATTCCGGAAAGAAACAGGAGCACGGATTGAAATATTTTGTCTGGAACCTTTAATACCTCACGATTATGCTTTGATATTCCAGGAAACCCAATACTGTAACTGGTTATGCCTGGTAGGTAATCTGAAAAAATGGAAGGAAGGTTCTTTAAAAAGGGTTTTACAAATTAATGAGGATGTCATTACGTTAGAAGCTGAAAAAGAGGAGTCAGTCGGGGATTCTCATAAAATCCGTTTCAGCTGGAATAATCCTTCTTATACATTTGCTGATTTATTGGAGGCTGCTGGTATTCTTCCGATTCCTCCTTATTTGCACAGAGATACGGAGGAAAGCGATTTGGAGACCTACCAGACGGTTTATTCCAAAATTAAAGGTTCCGTTGCGGCTCCTACTGCCGGACTTCATTTTACCCCGGAAATATTAATAGCTTTAGAGAAAAAAGGATTTAAACGGGAGGAAGTCACTCTACATGTAGGAGCCGGTACTTTTAAACCTGTTAAAAGTGACACGATTGAAGCGCATGAAATGCATACTGAATTTATCTCTGTAAACAGGGATACCATCCAAAACCTGCGGAATAAACTGGGTAATATTATTGCAGTCGGTACCACCTCTGTCCGCACGTTGGAAAGCCTGTATTATATAGGTACCGCTTTGGCTGCAAATCCGGATATCCGGGAAGAACAACTGGCGGTAAAGCAATGGATGCCTTATGAAGAGGAGAATAACAAATTATCTCCGGCAGAAGCACTGGATAGCATCCTGAACTATCTGGATAGAACAAAAATGGATAAACTGATTACTTCTACTCAGATAATTATTGCTCCGGGCTATACATTCAAAATCGTAAACGGAATTATTACTAACTTTCATCAACCCCGCAGTACCTTATTATTGCTTATCTCTGCTTTTGTAAAGGGTAACTGGAAAGAAATGTATGAGTATGCTTTAAATCATAACTTCCGCTTTTTAAGTTATGGAGACAGCTCTCTACTTTTACCTTAAAAAAGAAATAAGACAATAAAAAGAGGAGGTCAACCGTTTCATAAGTAGAAAACATATAAAAT
>JAJBTP010000204.1 GCA_020860805.1 Tannerellaceae bacterium
TAATTATTCATTTAAAAACATACAGTATGAAGTACACATAGAGAAAAAACAGACACACGACTTTAAATCAAAACTAAAAGACAAGTTTACTGTAGAGAGAGAAACCTTTTTGTTAATTCTAAATTAGAGGAACATGGATTATTTAAAAAAAAGAAAACCCGCTGGTTCACCGCATGCCTGTTATCTGCCCTTTTATTGGTACCGGGCAGTTTAATCGCTTCTGAACTGGCAACCCACACATTGGATGTGCAACTTCAAAACACAACGTTGCAGGAACTCTTTGATATGATCGAAGAGCAGTATAATTACTCCTTTCTTATACGAAACAACGACATTGATCTAAACGAAAAAGTGAGTGTGGATACTTCCGGAAAGTCCGTAGAAGATATCCTTAAAACAGCGTTGAAAAATCAGCATGCTGATTTTGTTGTAAACAATAACCGAATTATTGTTTACAAAACAACTGCTAAACAAACCACTGCAGCTTCTGCTGTCAGACAGGCTACGCAACAGGAATCGAAGATTTCTGGTGTGGTTGTGGATGCTATGACCGGAGAGCCTGTTATTGGTGCCAATGTATTGGTAAAAGGTACAACCAACGGAACGATTACGGATTATGATGGGAATTTTACCCTGAATGCTCCTGTAGGTGCTACATTGGCCATCTCTTATATTGGTTATACCGCATTGGAAGTGCGCGCAACAGCAGGGCCTATGAATATTCGTTTGGCTGAAGATACCAAAGCGTTGGACGAGGTAGTGGTAGTAGGGTATAGTGTTCAGAAAAAAGAAAGCTTAACAGGTGCGATGCAGATGGCAAGCGGACAGAAACTAAACAGCAATACTAACCCTTCAGTTGAAAATATGATGATGGGTAAGGCCCCCCGGTGTATATGTGAGCCCTGGTGAAGGTCAACCCGGCCAGGTTGGTAAAATCGTAATCCGTGGTAAAGCAACCGTTACCGGTAATACAGACCCGCTTTGGGTGGTTGACGGTGTTATTATCGGGAGTAGTGCCGGTGATTTGAATCCGGCAGATATTGCTTCTATGTCTATTCTGAAAGATGCTGCTTCGACAGCTATCTATGGTTCACAGGGTGCCAATGGTGTTATTGTGGTTACAACAAAGAAGGGACAAAGTGGAAAAGCCACAGTGAATGTTTCTGCCAAATTAGGAGTAAGCCAGTTAAGCCAGGGAAAATTATCTATGATGAACGGTGCTGAATTGTATGATTATTTTCAGTCTTTCCCTAATCAGGAAGATATTAAATTCAGCCGCTATACGCCTGAATTGAGGAATGATAACTACGATTGGTTTAAAGAAAATACAAAATTAGGTTTCACACAGGATTATAATCTTTCTATCAGTGGTGGGTCCGAAAAAATAAGAACATATCTTTCGTTGGGCTATTACAACGAAGAGGGTGCTGTAAAAGATTTTGATTTTTCACGTTACAGTTTCCGCTTCAATGTAGACTACCAGGTAACGGACTGGTTAAAAATCAGACCACAGGTGAGTGGTTCCAGAAAAGATATACTGGACCAACAGTTTGGTGTAGGGAATTTTTACAGTATGCTTCCATGGGATAGTCCTTATAATGAAGAGGGTAACCTGGTTGGAAACCGGCCCCGGCTGGCTGGGTAAAAAGTACAGGTAATAACCAATTGTATGATTTGCAATGGGACTTTAACAAAGGACTGGCATATGAATTTATGGGCAATTTTGACTTTGATATTAATCTGACAAAATGGTTGACGTTCAGCTCGGTAAATAGTTATAGATATAATACATGGGAACGGAAGGAATACCTGGACCCTCAATCCAAAGATGGAGCAGGTACTTTAGGTAGTTTGTCGGATTATAATAGCAGAACGTATCGTATATATAGCAACCAGTTATTGAAATTTAATAAAGATTTTGACAAACATTCGGTGAATGCTTTATTAGGATATGAGTGGAACTCTATTAATACTACGACTAATTTAGGAGTGGCCAATGGTTTTGGTTCCGGTTTTGAAGTGGCAAATGCGGCAGCTGTTCCTCGTTCGGTGACCGGTGGACGTACTGAAAGAGCGGTACAATCCGTATTCTTCAATGCTAATTACGCCTATGATTATAAATATTTGTTACAATTCTCGGTACGCCGTGACGGTGCTTCCAATTTTGGGGAAGATGCTAAATACGGAAACTTTTACTCTATCAGTGGAGGCTGGAATATTCACCGGGAAGACTTCTTTAATCTGGAGTATGTGAACCAGTTGAAATTCCGTGTCAGTTATGGTTCCGTAGGTACTCCTCCAACCGAACCTTACCCACAGTATTTTATGTATAAGGTAGAGAATTATAACCAGCTTTCCGGAGGCATGATTGAACAGGTGAAGAATGATAACCTGACCTGGGAGAAAACATTTACGACGGGCTTAGGTTTGGATATGATGCTGTTTAACCGGTTAACTATTACGCTGGATTATTATAACAAAAAGACCTCTAACTTATTGTATAAGGTTCCTGTACCTGCTGTATCCGGTGTAAAGGAAATCTGGCAGAATGTAGGGGTTGTTAAAAACAAGGGATTTGAGGCAACTGTAAGTGTAGATATTCTCCGGGATATGAAAGACTGGGATTGGAGTATTGATGCTAATATTGGTATAAACCGTAATAAAGTAAGTGAATTATATGGTAGTGAATCTGAAATTATTATGGCTACTGGTTCAGGGTGGGTAGATAATGCTAATAAACTCCTGAAGCCGGGTTATGATATGGATACCTGGTATTTGACCGAATGGGCTGGTGTCAACCCGGAAAACGGACAGCCTCAATGGTATACTACCAATGACAATGGTGAACGTGTCATTACCGATAGTTATGGAGAGGCTTCCAAACATAAAACAATTTGTGGACGGTATTCTCCGGACTTTTTCGGTGGATTTTCAACCAATGTACGCTATAAACAAATTGATTTAGGAGCTGTCTTTACTTATTCGGTAGGAGGTGAGATTTATAATTATACCCGTATTGAGTATGATTCGGACGGTGCATATGTAGACCGCAACCAGATGAATCTGAAAAAAGGCTGGACCAGATGGGAGAAACCTGGTGATATCGCTACGCATCCACAGGCTGTTTACCAAAATAAATCTGATTCCAATAAGGGGGGTCATCCAGACATCTGGAAGATGGTTCATATCTGAAGATGAAAGCCTTGCCTGTTGGTTACAATTTCTCTTTGCCACAATATTCAATTTCTAATATCCGGTTGTATTTTACAGGTGAGAACTTGTTTACTATTACAGGCTTCTCAGGAATTGATCCGGAATTACCTCCGAATGTAACAGACCGTCGTTTGAATGAAAGTAAAGTGTCAGGAGTAGCAAACAGCGTATATCCTCAGAAACGTAAATTTATGTTAGGATTAAATTTAACCTTTTAAAAGAGTATTGGTATGAAAAAAATATTTCTATTCATAATATCAGCCTGTATGTTGGCTGGCTGTAGTTTGGAAAGACTACCTTATGATAAATATACCCGCGAACAGGTAGAAGCTGATTTAAATATTATGCTTACAGGTTGTTATTCTAAATTGAAAGCCTGGGCAGATAATATGCATTATGTCGGTGAATTTGGAGGTGATAACGTAATGAAACAGGCTACTTCAACTGATGTATGGTTTGAATTCATCAGTTATAACCATACGCCTACGAATTACCGTATGTATAACTTCTGGCAGGATAGTTATAAAATAATATCCCAAACCAGTGATATGCTTAAAATCGGTAAAGAGGGTGAATCCACTGAAATAGACCAGATGCTGGGTGAAGCTTATTGCCTGAGAGGAATGATGTATTTCTATCTGTGCCGTACGTTTGCCGTCCTTATTATCAGGATCCGGATAAGAACCTGGGTGTTCCGTTGGTATTCGGACTTCCGGATGACCCAATGAATGCACAGTATCCGGACCGTCCAACCGTGAAAGCTACGTATGCACAGGTTATTAATGATTTACGTACTGCAGAAAGATTGATGGACTCTGAAAAACGGCCTATTTATGCATCCAAAGAAGTTGCACAGGCACTTCTTTCCCGTGTATATTTGTACATGAGTGGTACGTATGAGGCTCCGGAAATTCAGTATGCTGACTCTGCTATCCATTTTGCAGACCAGGTGTTAGCGGCTCAGGGTTACGAATTGTTAACCCATGATAAGTTCATGAAATACCAGGAACTGGAACCGGATAATCCTTCGCAAACAGAAACAATATTTGCTGTAAAGAGAATCTTATCTGAATATGATAGTGGTCAGTTGTTTGGTAGTATTGGTGGTATGTATTCAACTATCCACGGTGTGGGTTGGGGTGAAGTGTATGCCAGTGCTGACTATCTGGATTTGTTGTATGAAACAGAAGGTTATAAGGATGCTCGCTGGTCATTTATTGACAGAAATTATAAATCAGAGACAGAGGCATTCCGCTTTGTAGGAGAAAATTATAATGACGATGGAGAGATGACCGGATATGCCTGGTACCAGGGTCATTTTAAGGCAAATGGTAGCGGTGGAACAGTGGAACTGAAAGAGAAAGATGACTTTGTATCGTATCCTTTAACTCTGGTTAATGAGGCTAATAGGGCGTATAGTATTACGTATAAAGGAAAAACCTATATAGGATATGTGGATTATGAAATGACGGATAGCAATGGTTACCTTCAGTTCTATATTATCAAATGTTCTTTGCAGGGTGGACAGACGCAGGTGCACTCACCCGTTGTAGTCCGTTTGGCAGAAATGTATCTGAATAAAGCGGAAGCCTATGTAAAGAAAGAACAGTATGAACTGGCGCGGCAAGCTGTTAATATGGTGCGCGGAAGAGCAATTGAAGGGGGTGAATATGACAATACTGAATTCAATGCGGCTACAGCGGCAGATCTTGTTGTAAAAGAACGCCGTCTGGAACTGGCTTTTGAAGCTCATCGTACACCGGATATTTATCGTCTGGGACATACACTGACAAGACGTTATCCGGGTGTTCACAACCAGTTGATGGAAGTACCGGCTACTTCTCCGCGGGTTATTCAATACATTCCTCAGGATGAAGTGAATGCTTATCCGGGACCATTAACTCAAAATCCATAAATAATAGAGTAGTGGGTAAATTGTAAAAGTAAACAGAGGAGTAGGATATGATTGTTAAAAAAATATACCTTATTGTATTTTATAGCAGGTCTTGTACTCATTTCCTACTCCTCATATTTTTGTTTTCGCTTTTTTGTTATACATTTGCCCCCTAACGTTAAACACAAATAAGACAGATGGAAAACACACGTCGCTCATTTATTAAGAAGATGACTGTTGCCGGTATTGGAACCGCAGGCGCAGTACTTGCCGGAAATGCGAATGCTACAGCAGCAATACCGGAAACTCAACAATCCAAAAAGAAAACAGCAGGAAAAGATGATGGAAAACTACGTTTCGGTTTTATCGGAACCGGTTCCCGTTGCCGTGAACACTTTAATAATGTGTTGGCTATTCCCGGCAATAAAATTGTAGCAATCTGTGATACGCAAAAAGGTCCGCTGGAAAGTACATTAAAGTTCCTTTCTGACCGGAATGTGACCGCTCCGAAAGTATATACCGGAAGTGAACGGGCATTTGAACAGATGCTGAATAACGAAGAATTTGACTGTGTTATTATTGCCAGTCCCTGGGAATGGCACGTACCTATGGCGTTGGCCGCTATGAAAGCCGGTGTACCCTATGTAGGTGTGGAAGTGTCTGCTGCCAATACGGTAGAAGAATGCTGGGATTTGGTAAATGTGTCGGAAAGTACCGGTAGCCAGTTAAATATCCTTGAAAATGTATGTTACCGCCGGGATTGTATGGCTGCTCTGAATATGGTACGCCAGGGATTATTTGGTGAACTGCTTCACGGAACCTGTGGATACCAGCATGACCTGCGTGCGGTGAAGTTTAATGATGGAACCCGTTATAGTCACCGTCCGGGTGATGAATTGCGTATGGGACCTACTGCTCATGCAGAAGCTCAATGGCGTACGCAACACTCTATTAAACGGAATGGAGATGTGTATCCTACACACGGTATTGGCCCTGTCGCTAACTGCCTGGATATTAACCGGGGAAACCGTTTTCTTTCGTTGACAGCGATGGCAACACAGGCTCGCGGACTCCATAAATATATCGTAGACCAGGGTGGCCCTAACCATCCGTATGCGAAAATCCAGTTTAATCTGGGTGATATTGTTACTTCAATGATTAAATGTGCTAACGGACAGACGGTTATCGTTACACATGATACCAACCTTCCTCGTCCCTATTCGTTGGGATTCCGTATTCAGGGAACTGATGGTCTTTGGATGAATGATGGCAATGGTGTACATATTGAAGGTAAATCGGAAGCTCACCGGTGGGATCCGGCGGATGAATGGTTCAAGAAGTATGACCATAAATTATGGGCTACTTTGGAGGCGCAGGCAAGAGAAGCCGGTCATGGAGGTATGGACTTCATCATGATGTACGATTTTATTGATGCTATCCGTAACAAAAAACCGGCTCCGATGGATTGCTATGATGCAGCTGCCTGGAGTGCTATATCGGGCTTATCGGAAATGTCTATCGCCCGTGGTGGTGCAGTGGTTGACTTCCCTGACTTTACCCGTGGCCAGTGGATTCACTGTGAGCCTCATTTCGCTATTTAATTATACATAATCATACACTCGTAAAAGGCCCTGCAGGTTCTTCCTGTATGGGCTTTTTTATTTATATTTAGGCAATCAAAAACGCATCTGTTATGAAAATAGTACAAG
Source organism: Tannerellaceae bacterium (assembly GCA_020860805.1). Taxonomy (GTDB): domain Bacteria; phylum Bacteroidota; class Bacteroidia; order Bacteroidales; family Tannerellaceae; genus UBA4116. The sequence goes on from JAJBTP010000204.1 coordinate 6,817, forward strand.
TTTGGTTGTTAACCCTTTTGAGTAGTTGCTGGTGTTTACTTTCTGCCGTTACTCCTGTGCATGTACCCCCTTCCGGGAAAATTATTGTTGCCTATGTTACTTCGTGGAATCCTATTATACCGGAGCCGCAATGGGTGACGCATATTAATTATGCGTTCGGGCATGTGAATGAAACATTTGATGGCATTCGTATTGATAATCCGGAAAGATTGCAAATGATTTCCGGAATGAAGAAAGAATATCCTCATTTGAAAGTGATGCTTTCGATTGGAGGATGGGGGAGTGGGCGCTTCAGCGAAATGGCTGCTACGGAGGCTACCCGGTTGAGTTTTGCTAAAGATTGCCGGAAGATAGTAGAAGATTTCGGATTAGATGGGGTTGATATGGATTGGGAATATCCAACCAGTGCGGCTGCCGGAATCTCTTCTTCACCGGATGATACGGAGCATTTTACGATACTGATGAGGAATATAAGGGAAGCTATCGGAAATGATAAACTATTGACAATGGCTTCAGTATCATCAGCCCGGTTTGTGGATTTTCCGGCTATTGATGAATATATGGATTTTATCAATATAATGTCTTATGATATGGGACGTCCGCCTTTCCACCATTCCCCGCTTTACCGTTCTTCCATCGCCGGACGCACTACAGTAGATGAGGCAGTAGAATACCATCTGGCTGCCGGGGTTCCGGCTTCTAAACTGGTATTGGGGATGCCTTTTTTATGGGCGGGGCGGAAAAACGATTTCCGACTTTATAGATTATCGTGATATTGAAAAACTGGAAGGCTATATATTCTGCTGGGATGAAGAAGCGCAGGCTCCTTATATAGCCGATGAAACAGGTGAACTGGTATGTGGTTATGATTCTCCGGAATCCCTGCGTATCAAAGGCCGGTACATTTTGGATAAAGGTCTGTTAGGTGGTATGTATTGGGAGTATAAAGCTGATAACGACACCGGTGACCTGCGCCGCGCCGTTTACTATTCCCTTAATCCGGAAGTAAAAGAATGAAAAAGTCTACTCAATCTCTGACTGGAGAAAAGCTTCCGGAACCTTTCCGGAGTGAATGTATGAAAATAATATTTGTCTTTTTTCTTCATTCTAAAAGGTGAGTCCGTCTGTAAAGGAAATCAGATTGTTGTTTTATTTTATTAGACAACATTTCAGGATAATCCGGATTGTCCCGGAAAAAAGATTCAATCTCTTGCCAGGCTTCAGCCGATTGGTGTCCGGATAGAAGTGCTCTTACCCAGGCGGTGGGAAAGAAGATATCTCCGGTTCGTTGTATTTCCTGTAGCTTCTCTAATGCAGGCCGGATGTATTTTATGGCTTCCCGCTGGCGGGTATGGTGGTTCAGATACGCTAATGCTGTGGATGCCCAGGGTTCTATCCGGCGGTTTCCGGCCATTAAAAGGGCATTGAATACGCTATCCCGTGTGGCTGGGTTGAGCGAAACTGCCGGAGGGATAAAAGCGTATTCTTTTATCCGGTCGGGATTCGTTAGTCTGCTTTGTTGCTTTTGGATGATTGTCTCTGCCTGTTCCGGAAGATGAAGTGCCAGTAGATAGGATAAATTGATATAATCGTTTTCGCTCAGGTAGCAGTTTGTAGGTGGTTTTTGTTTAGCCCATACTTCATACAGCTTTTGAATGGCTGCTTCCGAATGGGTTACTGATGAATACAAACGGAAAGCCTGTAAGCGATGCTGCTCGTTGCTATTGGTAAGAATTGTTTCCCATAGTTTAGTTTCTACCAACGACGATTGTACCGGATAGAGTCGCAGACAGTTTCCGGTATAACTTAAAGCTGTTGAAAATAAAAGGGTGTTTTCTTCCTGTTGTATGTAGTCCAGTAATTTCTCAGTAAACCATTCCGGGGAAATTGTTCCATGTAAAAGGTTTTCATGCAGGGTAATTAACAGACTTCCTTTTAATACTTCATCCTGTGTAGTCTGTAACTCCCGGATGCTGTATTCGGCGTCCTGTTGGTTTAGATGGAAAAATCCATAACCTTTACCATTTGTATTGGGAAGTATAGCTTGTATATTGTTTTTGAATTCTTCCGGGATGGGGAATGGCTTTTCTTTTTCATCGAATGTAATAGTTACTTCTGTATTTTTGTTTCCGTTATAGACAGTATAAGTTAATTCTTGTGGCCACACTAATCCTCTGTTAAACGAATCATGTTGGGAAATTATAGGTTTGGCCGTTTTCCCACCGGAGGGCAATTTCCGGCATACCTTTTTCATTAATCCAGCTTTGGCTCCAGGTTATAAGGTCTGTAGGAGTATATGGATCCAGCATCCGGATAAGTCCGCTCCAGTCTGCATTTTCATAGGCATATGTGTGTAGATATTTCCGGATTCCTTTTTGAAAAGCATCTTTACCGATAATTTGTACTAACATTTCCATGACTACGGGTGATTTTGTATGGATGATATTTCCATATACTAATCCGGCATTCGATAAGTTATCCAACTGTTGTTTAACCGGATTGGAACCCTGGGTACGGTCTTCTGTATAGGCAGAAGGAATATAGCCTACTATAAAATTCAGCCGGTGGTTTACATCCGAAAAAAGTGGTTCTACGATTTGGGATGCAAAATAATTGGCAAAGACTTCTTTGGTCCATACATCATCAAACCACTCCATCGTTACATAATCACCAAACCGCATATGTGCTGTTTCGTGAGCAATCAGTAGTGCACTACGTCCCAACCGTTCATTCAGAGTAGGGGATTCGTTCAGGAACATTCTGCGGTCATTATATAATTGTTGCACCTGTATGTTCCATTCCTCCGTACTGGAATCCGGGAAGTATTATTAAATCATATTTGGCAAATGGGTAAGGAATGCCTGTGTATTCTTCCAACCATTCCAGTGCATCAAATACTTCAGAGGCTATCTCCGGACATTGGGTGATTTTCTTCGGATCGGTTTCCCGGTGGAAAACAGCAATCTCGCGGTCCTTTCGTTGATATTTTTCTTTTTTGAACTCTCCGGCAACGAATGAGAACAGATAGGTGCTTAAGGGTTCGGTTTGTCCGAATGTAATATGTTTCCTTTCGTTTTTTGCATTATGTTTGGTGGAAAGTACAGGACTATTGGAAATGGCTTCCCATGCGTTCGGAAGCTCTAAAGAAAGTGTATAGAGTGACTTTATATCCGGTTGGTCAAAACAGGGGAATAATGTACGCGCACGATCCGGAACGAGGAGCGTATACATTAGTTCGTCTCTCCGGTTAAGAGATTGATCCGGAGTTGTAAATGAAATAAATACCCGGTTTCTTCCCGTACGGATATAACCGGCGGGAATAATAAGGTGTTCGTTTATGAGCTGTACGGGAAAAGGTACATCATTGATTAAACATACCAAAATTGCATCTTCTGAATCCGGACGGAAATCTGCAATAAATGGTATTTGCTTTTCTGTTGTAAATTCGATACTAATTTGTCCGGTAACCTTTTCTGAGCGTTCTTCAGGAATATTGAAGGATAGTTTATATTCTACCTCTTTGTAATTTTCTTTCCGGAAAATGGCCAGTTCTTTGCTAACTCCGGGTTCCCATACGTTTTCATATTTTTCCGGACGCCGGCAGGATAGAGGAAACAATAAACCTAAACCAAAAAGAAGTATTTTAATCATTCTGTTATTCATAGGGTAGTTGTTGTCTGTCTATAGAAAATGTTTATGTAGGCGAAGTTACTATTTAAAGAAGGATTGACAAACTAAATTTTTACCTAAATTTGAAAACGCTAACGAAACCAACTGGTTATTATAGACTATATCTTGTTATA
>JAJBTP010000577.1 GCA_020860805.1 Tannerellaceae bacterium
CGTGTGCTGCGTACTTTAAAAACGAAATAGAAAAACAAGAAATATGAAAGAAAATGAAATGATATTTGGTATCCGGGCTGTGATAGAGGCTGTTCAGGCGGGTAAAGAGATTGATAAAATTCTAATTAAGAAGGATATTCAGGGAGAACTGGTGCGTGAATTGTTTGACGTACTGAAAGGCACGGAGATTCCGGTTCAACGTGTGCCGGTGGAACGGCTGACGCGACATACCCGTAAAAACCATCAGGGTGTAATTGCTTTTATCTCATCTATAACCTATCAACGGCTGGAAGATATTATTCCGTTTGTATACGAACAGGGAAAAAATCCTTTTATTGTTTTACTCGATGGAATCACTGATGTACGTAACTTTGGGGCGATTGCACGTACCTGTGAGTGTGCCGGTGTAGATGCTATCGTAATACCTGGCAAAGGGAGTGTAACAGTCAATGCAGATGCAGTAAAGACGTCTGCCGGTGCATTAATGACTTTACCTGTGTGCAAAGAAAAAAGTATCAATCAGGCAATCCGGTACCTGAAAGAATGCGGCGTGAAAGTTTTTGCAGCGAGTGAAAAAGCAACAGAAAACTATACCAATGTTTCTTACGATGGCCCTGTAGCTATTGTTATGGGAGCTGAAGATACAGGTGTCTCTATGGATAACCTGCGGATATGCGATGAAATGGTAAAAATCCCGGTTCTTGGAACTATTCAATCCTTAAATGTATCAGTCGCATCCTCTATCCTTATGTATGAAGTAATCCGTCAAAGAGGATTTGTAGAGGCTGTAAAGTAACTATAGAGAGGTTTTATAATATTTGATATACATGAAATTCCAATAAATCAACGAAAGAATATGAAGAAAGTAATTGCAACAACCAATGCTCCGGCAGCTATTGGTCCTTATAGCCAGGCTATTCAAACCGGAAATCTGCTTTTTGTATCAGGGCAGTTAGGTTTTGACCCCGCAACCGGTGATTTTGTAGCCGGAGGTGTTCAGGAACAAACAGCACAGGCATTTAAAAATATCAAAGCTATTCTGACAGAAGCCGGATATGAAATGAGTGATATTGTAAAAACAACTGTATTATTGGCAGATATGGCAGATTTTACTGCTATGAATGAAGTGTATGCAGCCCAATTCGATTCAGATTTCCCGGCCCGGGCAGCCTTCGCAGTAAAAACGCTACCAAGAAATGCGATGGTAGAAATCGAAGTTATCGCTTCTAAATAAGGAAGTTTTTTAGGATAGCGTTGAGAAGCACGCAGATTACGCAGAAACGCATAGAGAAACGCAGAAAATATTTAATGAAAATAAAAAATCTGCGTTTCTCTGTATAAATCTGTGGAATCTGCGTGCTCTTTTGTTTATTCTTAAAACAAACTTATATTCAGTTGTTAAAATTTTTGTACCTTTGCACTCGAATTTATTCAGACTAAAATAAATAAACCTATTATAACGCTATGTTTGAAAATTTAAGCGAAAGATTAGAACGGTCGTTTAAACTACTCAAAGGAGAAGGCCGGATTACCGAAATCAATGTTGCAGAAACATTGAAGGATGTTCGCCGTGCTCTTTTAGATGCTGACGTAAACTATAAAGTTGCTAAGCAATTTACAGATACTGTAAAAACAAAAGCATTAGGACAAAATGTATTGACTGCAGTTAAGCCAAGTCAGTTAATGGTTAAGATTGTTCATGACGAACTGGCCGGACTGATGGGAGGAACTGCTACAGATATTAATATGGAAGGGTCACCTTCCGTTATTTTAATGTCGGGTCTGCAAGGTTCCGGTAAAACAACTTTCTCAGGTAAGTTGGCCAATATGCTTAAAACCAAAAAGAATAAAAAGCCTTTGTTGGTTGCCTGTGACGTATACCGTCCGGCTGCGATTGAACAGTTGAAGGTATTGGGTGAGCAGATTGGAGTACCTGTATATTCAGAACCTGATAATAACAATCCGGTGGAGATTGCACAAAATGCAATCAAAGAAGCAAAAACCAGAGGGAATGACCTGGTTATTGTCGATACAGCCGGACGTTTGGCCATTGACGAACAGATGATGAAGGAGATTGCAACTATTAAAGCGGCTATCCAACCCAATGAAATCCTGTTTGTGGTTGACTCTATGACTGGTCAGGATGCTGTTAATACAGCGAAGGAATTTAATGACCGCCTGGATTTTGATGGAGTTGTTCTTACTAAATTAGATGGTGATACCCGTGGTGGTGCTGCACTTTCTATTCGTACGGTAGTTGACAAGCCGATTAAGTTTGTCGGAACCGGTGAGAAGATGGACGCATTGGATGTATTCCATCCTGAACGTATGGCAGATCGTATCCTGGGTATGGGTGATATCGTTTCATTAGTAGAACGTGCACAGGAACAATATGATGAAGATGAAGCCAAACGTCTGCAAAAGAAAATTGCTAAAAACCAGTTTGATTTCAATGACTTCATTTCCCAGATTCAGCAGATTAAAAAAATGGGTAATCTGAAAGATCTGGCATCTATGATACCGGGAGTAGGGAAAGCGTTGAAAAATGTAGATATAGATGATAATGCATTTAAAAGTATTGAAGCTATTATCTATTCCATGACTCCGCAGGAGAGATCTAATCCGGCTATCCTGAATGGTTCACGCCGTCAGCGTATTGCAAAAGGTAGTGGAACTTCTGTTCAGGACGTTAATAAGTTGATTAAGCAGTTTGATGAAACACGTAAAATGATGCGTATGCTTACGACTGCAAAGCCAGGCGGTAAGAAATTACCATTTAAACGATAAAAACAGAAACATAGAGAAGGAGTGCAGTTTTGTACTCCTTTTTTATCTTTGTTAGAAATAACATCTCCCATAAAAATAAATCTATATGCAATTAATTGATGGAAAGGCTGTCTCGAGCCAAATAAAAAAAGAAATCGCAGAAGAAGTAAATCGTATCAGAGAAGCAGGAGGAAAAATACCTCATCTGGCAGCTGTACTGGTAGGGCATGACGGTGGAAGTGAAACATATGTAGCCAATAAAGTAAAAACCTGTGAAGAAGTTGGTTTCCAATCTTCACTAATCCGTTATGAAGAAGATGTAACAGAAGAAGAACTATTAGCATGTGTAGAGAGATTGAATAATGATCCTGAAATAGACGGATTCATTGTACAATTACCCTTACCTGATCATATTTCAGAACAAAAAATAATCGAAGCTATCGATTATCGTAAAGATGTGGATGGCTTTCACCCTGTAAATGTAGGCCGTATGGCGATTGGTTTACCTTGTTTTGTTTCGGCCACTCCTGCAGGAATTCTGGAACTGTTGAAACGCTATGAAATAGAAACTAAAGGCAAACATTGTGTAGTATTAGGACGTAGTAATATTGTAGGTAAGCCCATGGCGAACCTGATGATGCAAAAAGCCTATCCGGGTGATTGCACTGTAACTGTTTGTCACAGCCGTTCCAATAATCTGAAAGAGATGTGTCTGGAAGCAGATATTATTATTGTAGCATTAGGTGTACCTGAGTTTCTGAAAGCCGATATGGTAAAAGAAGGAGCAGTAGTAATTGATGTAGGTACAACCCGTATGCCGAGCAGTGTAACCAAAAGTGGCTATAAACTGACCGGTGATGTACGTTTCGATGAAGTATCTCCTAAATGTTCTTATATCACCCCTGTTCCCGGTGGAGTAGGCCCCATGACTATCATCTCTCTGATGAAAAATACTCTCCTGGCGGGAAAGAAAGAAATCTATAAATAATATAGTAATTAAAAAGGAGTTTGATAAAATGTCAAACTCCTTTTTTTATTCGCAGAGATAGGAAATATTATTACTTTTAGATAGAATAAGCCAAACAAAGAATGCTATTTTTTATTTGTGATATTTGGTATTCCGTTCATCATGAATGACTCCTTTCCAATTCAATCCGTAGCCAAAGTCGTAAGCGTGTCCTTCCGAATCCACGAAGGGTTCCATATCGAAGGGGACATCTTCTTTTTGCTGTTCAACCGTTTTCATATTGGCGGGCATTTGTACAGGGAGTAGTCCTGAGGGTTCGTATTTGCCCGAGATAATATCCAGGACAGCCTGACTGGAGATGTTAAAGTTAAGTATGATACCGTCTGTAAGGCTCTCAAATTCTGAAAAGATCATCGGTTTGGAAGCTGTTACAGAAACAATAACCGGTTTACCTTTCATTGCTTTATATGTATCACGAATCATAATCAAATCGGTAATATTGCTTGCTGTGGATGTTTTGTCCTTATAACTTCTGTTTGTTACATGAGGAGCAATTATCGGGTCACCTGCCGCGATGCTGTGTTCACGCGCATGTGTAGCTGTATAGGTTTCATATTGTAATGAAATCGGTACATAGCCGTTTCCACCATTTTTTACGTCTATATCGTTATATCCTCCGTCTTCGCTATGAGGGCTTTGTATACATATGAAAGCAAAGTCTGCCTCGCCCGGATTGTCTGTGACTGTGTAGTATTTTTTTACCTGTTCTATCTCTACCGGATAATCAAGTGTAGCTTCTTTATATTCTCCCCACCAATTGAATGAGGCCGGAGTATATCTTTTGGGTATGTATACTTTCCCTTTTTTATGGGTAGAATATTTTCTTTATTTTTTAGCAGAACTACTGATTTTACCTGTGCTTCGTATCCGGCTTTCATAAAGTCTGAGTTGCCAACAATAGCTGCACTTTCCTGTGGGTCGAGATATGGGTTTTCAAATAGCCCCAAAGAGAAGATATTACGTAGCAGGCGAATGGCCGACTGTTCGAAGCGGTTGCGCATAAACTCCTCGCCATGTTCTTTTACTCCCATATGGTATGCTTCCAATACCGGACCTTTATCGTTATTACCGCCAAACTGGTCGACTCCTGCCATTAATGCGATGTAGTGTCGTTCGCTGACTGAACGATTTTCTACTCCCCAGGGTTTGCCGGCAAAGGTGTCGGAGGTTTCGCCTTCATCCCCAGTGATCATCCAGTCTGTACATACTACACCATCATATCTGTATGCTTCACGTAACAGATCGGTGATGATATATCTACTGAAACTATTCCCCAGGTTTTGATTATCCTTTGTATCCTGGTTGTAGCTAATGGTATAGTAGGGCATGACTGCCGAGGCGTAACCGGTAGGTCCATCCAGTTTGAATGCTCCTTCGGTAAATGGTTTTACATGGTCCATAAAGTTATTACCTGGATAGACTGCAAATTTACCCATAGCCCAATGGCCATCACGTCCGCCTTCTTCAGGTCCGCCCCCCCGGCCAGTGTTTTACCATTGCGTTGACACTTTTGTAGCCCCAGCCATTTTGTATCTCGTCTGTTCCTGGTGAAGTTTGCATTCCGTCAATATAGGCTTTTGCCATATCAGTGGTTAATACAGGGCTTTCACTAAATACATAGGCAATACGATACCAGCGGGGTTCTGTACCCAGGTCAATCTGGGGTGAAAGGGCTGTTGTAATCCCTAAGGCTCTATACTCCTGTGCCGCGATACGGCCAAATTGTTTTACTATTTCGGGGTCGAATGTGGCTCCCATAGCCAGTCCGTCAGGCCAGAGGGAAATTTGTCCGCCGGCACCTTCATTGAATTCGGCTGTTACCTGTGCCGAATGGCGGGGGTCAGTACTGTTATTAGCCGGAATCCCTAAACCAATTCCTTCCACATATGCCTGTACCTGATTGTTCCACCGGGCTGCTACTTCCGGAGATTGTACGCTTGTTATCAAAATATGCCTCAGGTTGTCTTCTTCAAGGAACTTTTTTGTCCGTCGGTCAGGTCCCATGCATTTGCGCCACTTTCGTCAAAAAGTTTACCGCCGTAGGTGGCTGCCCTGGCGCCGGATGAGGAGGGAATTGCCTGGTGTGCGCTGTAAAGCATTAGACCTGCGATTTGTTCGATGGTCATTTGGTTTGCCAGGTCTTTTGCTCTTTCTTCTACAGGTAAACGCCAGTCTTCGTATTTATCGAGTTTACCGTTTTATTTAAATCTTTGAAAAACTCGTCATCAACCGTAATAAGGTTTATACCGGATGATTTACTGTATCCCAGTTGCGTCCCGCTTTTACTGGTTACTCTGATGATATCATCCTGTGGGGGGGGTGAACACAGGCGGTAAGAGCAAAAAGTACGCCTGTGTATATGAGTGGTATTTTTTTCATTATTTGAATAGTTTTTGAGAGAATTCTGTTAGATAGATACGCCAGTTACGCCAGATGTGTCCTCCGTCAGTTTCCATATATTCGTATTTATATCCTTTGCTGTCAAGAAGTTTGAGATATTTTGTATGGTCTTCGTAAAGAAAATCAGTAGAACCGATTCCAATCCAATATAGTTGAGGAGGGTTACTGAATTGTTCGTCCAGTTTTTGTTTAAAGTTGTCATATGCATTTGCATTTTTGCCTTCACTTGGTTGAATAAGTGCGGTGGAGAAGAGGCCGGCATAGTCAAATTTGTCCGGATAGAGAGCTGATATGTATATCGTGTGGAATCCTCCCATGGAAAGTCCGGCTATGGCTCTGTTTTGTTTGTTGTTTATGGTGCGGTAGTGGCTTTCTACATATTTCATTATGTCGGGAAATGCTTTTTCGAATGAGGCATCCAGTGTATTGGGTTGGGTCATCGTTGGTTTTATCATGCTGTTGGGTGCTTCGCCGGGTGCAGCCTGTTGGGGTGCGTTACCGTTGGGCATGACCACAATCATAGGTTTTGTTTTTCCCTGTGCTATCAGGTTGTCTAAAATCTGTGAGGCACGTCCTAATTCCATCCATGCATTTTCATCACCACCGGAACCGTGTAAAAGATATAACACCGGATATTCGTTGTTATTATCATCGTATCCGGGAGGGGTGTAAATGGTCATACGCCGTTGTTCAAATCCAAGTGTGGGGCTGCTGTACCAAATTTTCGCGACGTTTCCGTGGGGTACGTCCTGTACTTTGTAGTTGTCGGCAATGCCTTCTCCTATGATGAATATGTTTGTTACCGAGGCTACGTCGCGCACGAGATAGACATTGTTGGGGTCGTTTATTTTTTGTCCGTCCAGGATGAATGAGTAGCTGTATAGTTCTGATGACAGGGGTGTGGGGGTGGTGTATTCCCAGATGTCATTTTCACCTTTTGTTAGCTCTGCTTTTCCGGGCCCGTCCATTTCTCCGAAGGAGGTTTTTATTTTTATAGAGGGTAGGAAGTCTCCCTGTATTTCTACTTTGCCGGCTTCCGGGGCATATAGTTTGAAGGTGACTATGTTGTTGTCGTGTATGACGGGGGATGTGATGTTACCGGAGTTGAACAGTGCCTGCTGTGCATAGCTTCCTGTAACCCAAATGAAGGCAACTCCTAATAAGAATATTTTTTTCATGTTTTTATCTGTTCAATTAATACTATTTACTTTTTTAAAAATTGATACGGGCTGCAAATTCTACTGTAAACGGACGGATGTAGTTTCCTGCCATCAGATAGTTGCGGTAGGAAGAGGCATCTACTACAAGGTCGGCAGAGGAGATTGAGCCACTGGCGCCTTTTTCGTTGAGGATGTTAACTACGTTGGTCGATAAACTCAGATGTTTGTTCACCTGATAGTCGACTCCGGCAAAGGTTTCCCAACGTCCGTTTAGATATAAAGAATTGGTTTTGTTGAGATACTGTTTACCCTGGTAACGGAAACTTGCCCATAAACGCCATTTGTCGAATGTGTAAGAGGGGTCGAGTTCGATGATGATTTTTGACATGCCTGTTACGTTTTTGTCGCGGAAGTCGTAGGTTTCCTGGCTACCGTCGCTAAACTTCGGGTTTAGTACAAAATTTTTATATAAAGGGTCTTGTAAAGTTAATAATCCATGGAACGAGAAGCCTTTGAATGGGGTCAGGACGACGTCGGTAGTCCATCCCATAGTGGCTATATCGTAGGTGACGGGTTCTGTTACTGTTTCGCTGTTTTCCTGAATTTGTTTGGTGAATTGTGAGCGTGTTTTAAATTTGGTTTGAGATATGTATGAGAACTGAGATACAAGTTGTATCCAGGGGTTGTTGTAGAATATTCCGCCGCTTGCCATTTCTATATATACAGGGTCGAAGATGGGTACACTGGACCCGGAATAGTCTCCAAGGATAGGACGGTTACGGTTGTAGTTGTATTCGCCTACGAGTCCGAATCCCTGTAAAATGGTGTAACGTCCGTTGAAGGTAAAGGCAGGATTGAACCACTTGTTGCTAAACCGTGTGATTTCAACTCCTTCTTGTTTAAGGTTAAAGTTTTCTGTCCGGGTGTTGTTTGTTTTTCCGTCTATGTTCATGGCTGATTTTCCTCCAATGGTGTAGTATTCCATACGGACCCCGGCTGATAACCACAAGCGGTTGGTTATTTGCCAGTCGTCAGAGAGATACAGGGACAGCCTGTTCTCGTGTCCGTCGTAAAATTCTGCTCCGTTGTTATAAACCCAGCTGGGGTGGCCGTTCAGGAGTAGCCATTGCGGGTCTTTTTTTACTTCGTGGGCCATGAGGGAGCTGGAGGCATATATCCCGGCTCTGTTGTAGAATTCGTTTAGTCCAATCCGCCAGGAGTGGTTGCCTTTGTTTCCTGTGAGTTCGGCGTTGGTGAGCCAGTCGCGTTCGAATCCGATGTCGATGAGGTTGAACCGTTGCTGGATGTTTCCTTCGTATGGTGTTCCGTCTGCGTAAGTGTATCTGTCTGCTGTTTCTACTTTGTCTATACCGGCAATGGCTGAATTCAACATGTGTGTCCGGCCATATTTGTATTTTGAGCGAACGACGAGTAATAAATCGTTTCCGAAATCGTAGTTGAGGTTAAAATTCAGGTCGTTTCCATAGTCTTTATTTCCTTTACTGAATCTTTGGGATTCTATTTCTCCGGTTTGGACGTTCATGTAGGTGATGTTATCGCTGGTAGGGAAATAGGAGTCTTTTCCAAGGTTAAACCCGTCTAACAGGGTTACGCTTCCGTCACCGTTGTAGTAGAATGGGCCGTTGTTGTCGGCTACTCCTTTGTATGAGCTGTATTTGTAGAATAGGGAGGCTTTTCCTTTTCCTTCGTTCCATACTTTTGTTAATCCGGCTTTGTAGATTTGTGTTCTGTACTGGATAGGGGTGACTCCGAGATCATTGGTACCGGGGTCGAAGTTCTGGAAGGAACCAAATGAATAACTCCAACCGTTGGTTATGGGACCCGATACATTCAGGCCAAAGCGTTGCAAGCCAAAATGGTTGGATGTGTAGTTGAGTACTCCGTTAAATTGGTCACTGCCTTCTTTGGTGTAACTGTCTACCGAGTATCCGACCGAACCGCTTCTAAGCGTTGTTTCACTGATTGATAGTAGAGCTATTTTGGGGTAACTGACACCTCCGGCCCAGTATTTATGGGGTAGGCAGGGCCAGAGATTGAAGGCTATCGGAAGTCCGTCTTCATAGATTGTTGCCGCTATTGTGGAGGGTAATCCAATGGATATTTGCCGGGGTTCGTTGTCGGTGGATGCATTGAGCATCAGGTTCCGGTTTTTTACTTCTTTTGTGGATAGCAGGCTGTCTTTTTTGCTTCTTCCTGTGCCTGTACTGCCAAAGGTTGCAGGCTTGCCCCGATAAGCAGGGCAAGAGCGATACTTGTTTTTTTATTCATGGTGTAGTTTAATTTTTTAAGGCTGAGTCAACATTTATTTTAAGGCCTGGCTATTGTAATAGATACGCACGCCATACTCCTGAACGAGCAGGTCCAGACCGGCAAAAGCGTTTGGAACATGCTCTCCCTGAACCTTTCCCGACAATACATCACGGCTCAATGTGAGCATGTCTTTGACCCGCTGGGGAGTTTCCGGATTGTTACCTATATAATGTCCCGGATAGAGGTAACGGATATCATATTTTTCTATGATCTTATCCATTTTTTCACAGGTAGCAGCCAGAGTTGAAAAATTACCTGTTAAAAGTAAATTGCCCGAACCGAAAGCATTGCCGCTAAAACCGTATCGCGCCTCTTTGTCAATGAATGTAGTAGAGCCCGGTGTATGTCCCGGAGTAAAGATTACCTCCAGTTGTCTGCCGCCTAAGTCAATGATCTCCCCATCCTGTAAAAATTTGAACTCTCCCTTATAGCCCTCCGGCATAAATTCAGGGATTCCCACTGTATCAGCCGCATTGATATAAAGCTCAGGGAAGTAGTTTATCGCTGAGCCTGTATGGTCCGGATGTACATGTGTGGCGATCAGGGTGACGGGTTTGGAAGTAATAGAAGCCACAATCTTATCCAGGTCTGTAATTACAGTCCCGGCATCCAACAGAACAGCTCTTTCGTTTCCTTCTATCAGATAGAGACTCTCATTGGACATAAGATTACCTGTTCCTGCCCAGGTATGTGCATCAATCCGGCGGAAAACCACATCGTCTGTCCGGGCAACTTCCTGCTCTGCAAATTGTGCATGTACAGGGTCAATGGTTAATACCAGTAATACTAAAGGGAAAATGATAAAAGATAATTTTTTTCATCACAGAATAAGTTTATGATGTGAAATTAATTTATATATCTTGCCACTAATTTTTTAAGGCTGAGACAAAAGTAAAGGTTATTAACAGGGAG